>JAMOBD010000022.1 GCA_039908345.1 Magnetospirillum sp. WYHS-4 | reverse complement strand
CCGCGTTCGGCGCGGCGGCGTTCGATATGGGCCAGGCGGCGTTGGCGGTCTTCCTCCTCGGGGTCGTCCAGCCGATCCACCATGAGCCGCGGCGGCGGGACCGGGTCGGCGGCGTTCACTGTGCCGAGGGGGCGCGGCGTGACGGGCGGGCACTTCTCCGGCGTGCATTCCATGGTGTCGGAGGGATGCCGCTTTTCCCATTCGTCCTTCAGCACGCCCACCGGAATCCGTTCCGGTTCCGCGTCGCCGATCAGGGCCCGGCGGGCGCCGTCCGGCAGGTCGTGGCCAAGCAGGCGGCGGAGGTAAGTATCGGCCAGGTGTAGGGAGGTGACCAGTTCTGGACTCTGTCCGGATCGGGGAAACCGGGGCGAAACGGGCGGTGGGCAAGGGCTTCGGGGGAAGGCGGGGCAAAACGAGGTTTTGGACTCGTTTGGGCAGGAACGGGGGAATTGGCGGTCGGTTCTGGACTCGGGGATGGGCGGGTTTTGGCCATGAAGTGGTCGGACCCTACGATGGTCCGTAGGATGACGCGAGGAACGCCGCCCGCTACAACTCCGCGCGGGGCGCCAGCGATCAGCCTCAGGCCGACAGTTTGCCCTGATCGGGCGCGACGGGGGCGGAACGCAGCTCCCGGCGCAGGTGCTCCAGGGCCAGCTTGAGGCCGATGCGGCGCTCCTCGGCGGTATCATAGGCGGCCACCAGGTCATCATGGACGCGGGCGGCCAGGCGCCCCAGGTCGCGGCGCGTCAGGCGCGCGGACTCGGCCTTGTACAAGGCTTCCACGCCCTCGACCACCAAGCCCAGCAGCTCGGCGTCCAGGCCGCCGGCAGGCCGCTCGGGCGGCGGCGCGGCCTCCCCGGCCAGCATCGGTCCCTCGCCAGTAATCAACCAATCCAGAGACACACCGACCGGACGCGCCAACGCCGCAAGCGTTGTGGCCTTTGGCTCGGATCGACCAGATAGGTAGTTCTCAAGCGTCCGACGAGGAACGCCAGATCGGCGGGATAGCTCGTCGCCACTTCCTGCCATATCGGCGCACTGCCTAATGCGATTCGCGAGGTTGTCCGTCATTTCTGGGTTCATGAGGGAAACTCCGAAATCAAGCCACGCTGAACTCCGAAATTTCGGAGTTCCGAAAGACGCCGCAAAATCAATGCGCTATAGCCAGCATAGCCAAATCGACGTGCTGCCGAACTCCGAAATCGCAGAACTGGCTTGACGGCATGGCCCGAACTTGCCATTGTCATCCCACAAGTTGACCTTTGACACCCCGGAAAAAGCGGCTCCCGGCATGGGGCCGCTCCTCAGGAGAGACGGAAGAATGGCATCGAAGCGCCGCGACTGGCCCTGGTGGCGGATCAAGGCCGGGCTGGAGGCCAGGGGCCTCAGCATCACGTCCCTGGCCGCCCGCCACGGGATCACGAAGTGGTCGCTGACCAAGGCCAAGTACCGCCCCCAGCCGCGGGCCCAGGAAATCCTGGCCGCCGCCCTGGGATTGGCGCCGCACCAGGTCTGGCCCAGCCGCTACCACCTCACGGGCTCTCCGGTGTCTCCCACCGTCTGGATGCAGATTAACGCGGCCGGCGTCCCCGGTCACCGTCAAAAGAGGAGGGCGGCATGAACAGGGGGTTTGTTCGCCTGTCCCCCCTCCAGCGACGCCAGAAGGCGCGAGCCTTCAATGTGGCCGCAAACCTGCCGGCGGAGGCCCTGGAGGAAATTCGCGGCGTCATCGAGGGCGCCATTCGGGAGGGAGCCTCGTTCCCGCAAGTTGCACGCCGATTAGAACGGCTAGGACTTGGTCCGGCGTCAGATCGCGAGGGACCCGACCAATGACCTCGTCGGGTGCCCGAGTCATGCAGGCCGCGATGGCAAAGAGCAGTCTCTGCCTCAGGTGGCTGAGCATTCTGGGTTCAACCGACGACAAGTCGCGCTCAGGGTCGTCGGCGATCCAGTGGCAGACGTGCTCGCAATCATCCTCCAGCGAGAAATCCATGGGGGAAGGGCCCGGCTTGGCGGGAACGCGCCGATCCCCCCATGCCATCAGCAGCTTCATTGCCTCCGCGTATGTCACGGGCCGTGTCGTCATCGGTTCCCTCCTCGGGTTGGTTTCGCATCACCCGAAGGTAGCGGAACGGCCGGGCGGCGTCATCCTTCGCGCGTTGGGGATCGACGCCCGCCCGGCCGGCCTTTGCGCCGGAGGCCGGGCATGAAGCGGGACAGCATTACGAAGGACCTGTTCGCCTGGGAGCCACCAGCCGTCGTGCGGAAATTCGAGGAGGCCGAGGTGCGGGCCGCGTCCCTCAGGGGGCGGATCGCCAAGGCGGTGGCGGCGGCGCTGAAGGAAACGGGCAAGGACCGCGACCAGGTGGCGGCGGAAATGTCGGCCTACCTGGCCGAGGAGGTCACCAAGAACATGCTGGACGCCTATGCGTCCGAGGCGCGCGAGGACCACACCATCCCCTACCTGCGCCTGATCGCGCTGGTGCAGGTGACCGGCGACGTGCGGCCCCTGCAGATCGGCGCGGAGCCCGTCGGGCACAGCCTGGTCGAGGATCGCTATCTGGCGGCCATCGAAGACGCGATGTTCGACGACAAGATGGAGGAGATGGCCCAGCGCCGGCGGATGGCCAGGCGCACCTGGAAGGGGGCCCGGCCATGAAGCCCTGGTGGTCCGCCGCCGAGCTGGCCGGGATGCCGGGGATGCCGGGAACGGAACGCGGCGTGCAGCTTAAGGCCGGGCGCGCGGGTTGGAAGTCGCAGCCCCGTTCGGGACGTGGCGGCGGCCAGGAATACCACCTCACCAGCCTTCCCCCGGCGACGCGGGAGCACATCATGGCGCAGGCCGTTTCCGGCGGGGTGGAGACCATCTCTTCGGCGGCCGGGGGCATATCCTCCCTTCCCCTCCCGGCCGTCATCCCCGAGGGCCGCGGCCACACCCGCGCGCTCTCAACCTCGGCGGTGCCGCCGGCCAAGGCCCCCTCTCTCTCGCATGGCGCGGGGACGGGGAGTCTCGAGCAAGGGGGGGACACCCCCCGCGCTCGCGCGCTCCCCCCGGCGGCACCGCTTTTTTCCCATCTGAAGGACTGGCAGCGCCAGTGCATGGAAGCCCGCGCAGCCCTGGTGGCCGAGGTTTCCCGCCTGCAAGCGGCCCTGCACGTGTCCATGTCGGCCGGGTCCACTGCCCTGGTGGCTGCGATCCGCGAGGGCACGGCGGAGCCCCGGATCGCCGCCCTGGTTCCGGCCGCCAATGCCCGCGCCGGCAAGACCGGGGCCCGGACGCTGTCCCGCGCCACACTTATCAACTGGTGCAACGCCCATGCCGAGGGCGGGGCGGCGGCCCTGGCGCCCCGGCCGTCCCGCGAGTCCGAGATCCCCGACTGGGCGCCCGATCTGTTGCGCCTTTGGGGCCGGCCGCAGAAGCCGTCCCTGCTGGGCATCGTGGAGCAGGACCTCCCGGCGGCGCTGGCGGGCAGCGGGATCGCCGCGCCCACCTACGACCAGGCGCGGCGGTTCCTGGACAGCTGTTCCAACTTGACCCGCCACCAGGGTCGCATGGGTCCCCGTGCCTTGAAGGCCATGCGGGCCTACCGCGCGCGATCCACGGACAACCTCTGGCCAACCGCGGTCTACGTCCCGGACGGGCACAGCTTTGATGCCGAAGTCGCGCACCCG
This sequence comes from Magnetospirillum sp. WYHS-4, assembly GCA_039908345.1. Taxonomy (NCBI): domain Bacteria; kingdom Pseudomonadati; phylum Pseudomonadota; class Alphaproteobacteria; order Rhodospirillales; family Rhodospirillaceae; genus Magnetospirillum; species Magnetospirillum sp. WYHS-4. The sequence goes on along the minus strand of JAMOBD010000022.1, from coordinate 36,332 downwards.
GCCCACGGCCAGCCGTTCCGGCCGGAGATCACCACCATCATCGACGCCTTCACCCGCCGGGTGGCCGGGTGGTCGGTGGCGCTGGCCGAGAACACCATCGCGGTGGCCGACGCCTACCGGCATGCGTTCAGCACCACCGGGATCTGCGCCATCGCCTATTCCGACCGGGGGCCGGGCGAGAAGAACGCCGCCCTGGACGATCCGGTGACCGGCCTGCTGGCCCGGCTGGAAGTGACCCACGAATTCGGCATCCCCAGGAACCCCCAGGGCCACGGCATCATCGAACGCCTGAACCAGTCGCTGTGGGTGAAGGCGGCGAAGACCCTGCCCACCTACATGGGCGCGGCGATGGATGACGAGGCCCGCCAGCGCGCCTTCAAAGTAACCCGGAAGGAAATCAAGGAATTCGGCCGGTCCCGCCTGCTGATCGACTGGCCGGAGTTCATGCGGCTGTGCGAGGAGGCGGTGGCCGCCTACAACGCCCGGCCGCACCGGGGGCTGCCCAAGGTCCGGGGCGAGGACGGGCGCAAGCGCCACATGTCCCCGGACGAGATGTGGGACCGGGCGGTCGCGGAAGGCTTCGTCCCGGACGTGCTGACGGAGGCCGAGGCCCAGGACCTGTTCCGGCCGCAAATCCGCCGCAAGACCCGGCGCGGCCTGGTGTCGTGGCTCGGCAACAGCTACTACCTGCCGGCGCTGGAACACCGGCACGGCGAGGAGGTCCTGGTCGGCTACGACATCCATGACGCCCACCGGGTGTGGGTGCGGGACATCGAGGGCCGGCTGATCGGCGAGGCCCTGTGGAACGGGCACCGGACGGAGTTCTATCCGGTCTCCAAGATGCGCCAGGCGGCCGAGAAGCGCGCCCAAGGGCGCATCCGGCGCCTGGACGTCCAGCGGGCCGAGATCGAGGCCGAGCTGAACCCCGCCGCGCTGATCGAGCATGCCCCCGTCATGCCCTTGGACGCCGAGGCCCTGGAGATGGCGGACGCGGAGATCGCCGCCATGGCCGCCCGCGCCGAACCCGTCCAGCCGGCCGCGCAGATCGTCCAGCACCCCAATGCCCGGCCCAACTTCTTCAGCGACCTCGAATGGGCATCATGGCTCGCCGATCACCCGGATCGCGCCACCGACGACGACCGCCGCCTGCTGGCCGAGCGCCTCGGGATGGGCGAGTTCCGGATGTTGCTGGAAATGGAGGGAATCTCCATCGACCCCCTGAAATCCCTTGCCGCCTGAGAGAGAGGATGTAACGCGATGCGCAACACGTTCGTCATGACCAGTAATACCAAGGCCTTCGTGGCCGCCCTGGCGGCGCTCCGGGACCGGGGAGCCGGCGAGGCCTGCCTGATGGTGGTGGACGGCGAACCTGGTCTTTCCAAGACCCGCACGGCCGAATGGTGGGCGGTCCAACAAGGCGCGGTGCTGCTGCGCGCCAAGCGCGAATGGACCCCGTCCTGGATGCTGCGCGACCTGCTGGGCCGGGTCACGACGGAACCGCCCGCCAACAGCTTCGAGAAGATGTACCGCCAGGCGCTGGAACACCTGGCGAGGCTCGCCAAGCAGGCGGAACGGGACGGCCTGACGCCGGCCGTGCTGATCGATGAGGCCGACCACATCATCGGCAACGGCCGGGCGATGGAGACCCTGCGGGACCTGTCCGATTCCCTGGAAATCCCCTTCGTCTTCGTCGGCATGGGCAAGATCAGCCACCAGCTGAAGCGCTATCCTCAGATCGCGTCCCGCGTCGGCCAGCGGGTCGAATTCCAGCGCCTGTCCCGGCAGGACGTGGACGCCCTGGTGAAGGGGCTGTGCGAGGCCGAGGTGGCCCCCGACCTGGTGGACTTCCTCTATGCCGAAACCAAGGGGCGGGCGCGGGAAATCAAGGAAGCCCTGGCCCCCGTCGAGCGGGCCGGGCGGCGCAACCCCGGCCGGCCGGTGGACCTGGCCGCCCTGGCCGGCGCCGTGCTGTTCAACGACCGCGAGACGACCAAGCCGGTCAAGGTGCCGGGGGCGCGTTGATGGCCCGCAAACCCCGCCCAGATACGGATAAGCGCCGGTCCCCCAACATGGAGGCCGCCCTGCTGGCCCTGGCGGATGGCAAGTGCCATCGCCTGGCCGACCTGGCGGCCGTCACCGGGATCGCCGCCCATCCCGGCCTCCAGCAGGCCATGGCCCGCCTGGTGACCAGGCGCCTGGCGATCCGCAAGGAAGCCGGCTGTTACAAGGCAACCGCCGCGGGGCGCAGCCTGCTGGCGGCGCCCGGCGGCCCGGTGATCGTGGCCGGCAAGTCCGGTCCCCGCACCCAGGATGGCCCCTACCAACCGCGGCGGCGGACCATGCGGGACAAGTACTGGGCCGCCATGCGGGCGGCCGGGAAATTCACGGCGGCCTGCCTGGTGGCCAGGGCCGCCCCGGCCGGCGAGACGGTCGCCACCGACGATGCCCGGCGTTACTGCAAGGCCCTGGCAAAAGCCGGCTACCTGTTGGCCCTGAAGGCACCGGCCAACGGTCCCTTCCGCTGGTCCCTGGTCCGCGACAGCGGGCCCATGGCGCCCGTCGAGCGGGTGCAGCGACAGCAAATCTACGACCGAAACGACGGCACCACCCGGCCCATCGGGCCCCTGGGATGGGCCCTGGCCGCCGTGGACGTCCACCCGAGAGGCATTGCCGGGGTGGCCGAGCGCATCGGCTACAGCCGGTCGGCATTGAGCAGCTACGTGGCCGGCAAGTACCCGGCGAAAACCAAGGCGGCCCTGGAGGCCGCGATCCTGCAACACCTGGCAAACCTGGAGGAACGGCCATGACCATGCAAATCCACCTTGCGGAACCAGGGGCCGGCGAAAGCCCGACCGCCTTCGAGCGGGCGGCCATGGCGGCGATGGTCGCCGACATCAACGCCCGCCTGGCCGAGGGCATGGGCGGGCGCGACCTGGCGCGGGCCGTCCTGACGGCCTACGTCGTGCTGGCGGCGGCCTGCGATGAAAAGGACGGGTCCATCGCGTCGGCTTTCTGGAACCTCATCGCATCGGCCGGCCAGATCCGGCCGCAGGAACTTGCCTACCTACCCCTGGTCGCCCCATCGGCGGAAGTAAATCCGGCGCGGCTGGCGGCCGACCAGGAACAGGCGGCGGATGCCGCCATGCAACTGGCATCGTCCACCATGCGGATGGCGGACATGACCGAAATCCAGATGGCGTGGGTCCACGCCGCCGCCGTGGCCGGCCTGCTGTCGGTGGCGGCGGGCGATGTGTCCCGCGACGTCGACGCCCTGCCTGTCTACAAGGCGTTGCTGTCCTGCGTCGGCATCTGGATGTCCAGGCGGGGACCCGACCTGGTGTTCGCCGATGCCGTGGTCCGAGCCCGTAAAGCGGGACATGCCGGCGCCCTGCAGGAAGGAACGCGGCCATGCTGACCGACGAATACGCCGCCCCCATCGAGATCGTCTGGCAGGGCCGGCCGGTGGCGGCGGTCGCCTTGACCGTCGTGCCCCATAGGTCCGGCGGCCGGCGGATCGTCGCCGCCGACGCCGAAGACCGGTACTGGCTCCTCGTCGAGACGGCCGGCGTTTTGCTGTCGGAGCCCGCCGGCCCGCCGGTCATCCTGGCCGACGCGGTGGACAGGGCCGTCGGCCACCTGTCCGGCCACAGCCATGGCTCGGTCCATGGCGAGGCGACCGAGATCGCCGTCGCCCTGCTGGGGGCGCTCGCGCAGACCGGGAGGCTCATATGAACAGCGCCTGCCAGGCCGTGCTGGACGGCAGCCATGCCATCGCCATCGAGCAGGCCCTGTGGGCGGTGGAGGCTGGATACACCCCGCGCGAGGTGATCGAGGCCTGCGGCCATGCCTGGTCCGCCCGCGCGCCGTCCTGGGATGACGCCGTCTATGTCCTGGCCATGGCGTGGCGTCGGCAGTGCGCCGGCAACGTCGTCGCCCTCGCCAGCCGGAGGGCGGCATGAGCATCGCCACCCGCCGCCGCCTCCGCCGCGCCCTCAACCAGGCCCGGTATGTCGCCTTGCCGGTGATCGCCATCCTGCCGGTGCTCTACATCGGCCTGGGCCGCCTCTTTTCCCTGATCCCTAAACTCTTTTCCCGGAGACCCGCCATGACGAATACCGCTGACAGCCCCTCCATCCTCTCGCCCGCCGTGATCGTGGTGGGCGGCCACGAATACATGCGCGACCGAAAGGAACGCCTCGTCTTCCTCGACCAGGTCAAGCCGACCGACAAGCTGGAAGACGACCTGGTGCGCCGCATCCTGGGCTACGCCGATGATCTGTCCGCCCAGATCGCCCGCTTCAAGGGCCATTGCTTCGACGACATCGGGGCCTTCATGGCCCTGCTGGCCGAAAAGTACGACACGACCCTCGGCGCCGGCACCAAGGGCAACATGACCTTCAATAGCTACGACGGCACGTGCAAGGTGCAGGTGGCCGTGGCCGACCGCCTGACCTTCGGGCCGGAATTGCAGGTTGCCAAGGCCCTGATCGACCAGTGCCTCGCCGAATGGATGGAAGGGTCGCGGGCCGAGCTGCGGGCCCTGATCGAGCGCGCCTTCCAGACCGACAAGGAAGGACAAGTGAGCCGGGAGGCCATCTTCTCGTTGCGCCGCGTCGAGATCGACGACGAACGCTGGCGGAAGGCCATGGAGGCCATCGGCGACAGCATCCGGATCGAGGGCAGCAAGACCTACCTGCGCTTCTACCGGCGCGCCCGCCCGACCGACAACTGGCTGGCGGTCACCATCGACCTGGCCAGCGCCGTCGATCCCCGCGCCGGCATGGTGCGCCCGGTCGACGCCCCGGCCGCGCCGGAAGGCGGTGCCGAATGAGCCCACTGGATCAAGTCGTCGCCGAGGTCATGGCCCGCGTGCAACTGGACGTCCAGCGAGGCGCCGTCTTCCACGACGACCGGCATGGGGCCGACGACTGGCTGTGCGTGCTGCGAGGTAAAATCGACGGTCTCACGGCCATCGTCGTGGATGGCGCCATGGCCGGCTGCTGTCTCCTGCCTGGGGGGCAGTATGTGTCCTATCGGGGCATCCTCCTCGACATCGCCGCCCTGGCCATCCAGGCCGTCCAGTCCTGGGATCGGCTGGAAGGACGCCGGACATGACCGCCCTCATGGAGACCGCCATCGTCGCCCTGGGGGCGCTCGCGGTCGTGGTGGCGCTGTGGCCTGGGGCACGGCCATGAGCAGCACCTTCCACGCCCACTGCATCATGCTGGGGCCCAGGACCGGGGTCATCGACGTGGCCCGCCGGCCCTGCGGCAACGCCGCGCCTCTCATGATGGGAAGCAAACTCGGCATCGCCAGGGTACTGGATGCCACGGCCCGGTGGGACGGACGCGACTATCGCGTTCCCGGGGTGTCCCCCGCCGTCGGGCGGGCGACCGCCTACCGGGCCATCGCCGATTTCATCGTCATTCTCGAGAGCAGGAGGGCATAGCCATGCCGAACGGAAAGCGCCACATGAGGCTGCAGTTTGAAGATCACGGACAGGACTTCCTCTGGTGGGAAGTCATGGACGGGGAGGTGATCGACAGCGCCCCGTGCCAGGCCTGGGCGTGGGTCGGCACGGATCTGCTCGACGACCACGTCGTGCCGGGGCAGAAGATCATGATCCGGTTCCGGCCAGACGACCCAGCCGTCCTCCTGCGCTACCCCATTGCCCGGATCAAGTACCTGGATCGTCCGGCGCCATCTGGCCGGCCGCGGCGGGCGGCGCTCGCCGGCGCCCGCACCGCGCTGGCGGCCGTCATGCTCTGGATCTACGCCGGCTCGGCAGCCGCCTGGCCGGTGTACGAGGCGACCGTCACCGGGGTGATCGACGGCGACACCATCGCGATTGATGCCCCGGTATGGCCGGGCGTTGTCGCGCGAGACAGGCTGCGGGTGGCCGGGGTGGACACCCCGGAGCTCCACGGCAAATGCTCCGCTGAAAAGGCCGCCGCCCGCGATGCCACGGCGCTCGTCAAGATGCTGGTCCCGGCGGGGGCGCGGGTGTCCATCCACCTGGACGGCCAGGACAAGTACGGCCGGCTGCTAGGGCGCGTGATCCTGCCGGATGGCCGTGAGTTGGCGGACGTGCTGATCGCCGCCGGCCTGGCCCGCCGCTACGACGGCGGCGCCCGCCAGCCCTGGTGCGCGGGGGAGAAGTGACATGATCGCCGCCGCCCTCGCCGCCGTCCTGGAAATTGACGGCTACATCCGGCGCCGCCGGGAAACGCCCCGGTCCGTCCTGGACGGCATGGCCTGCCTCCGGGGGGCCGCGCTGAACGGCTGCCTCCGGGCGGTGCCCGGCGACCTGCCGGCGGCCGACAACCTGGTGCGGGCCTGGATCGCGGCGGGCGGCGACTGGCACGACCTGGTGGCCGCGGTCAACGACCGGGCCTCCTATGGCGCCAGGCTGAGGGGAGATGCGTAATGCTAGGGCTTGGCTTCCAGCCGCGCCAGGATCGCCGCCAGCAGCTTGGCCTTGCGGGCGTGGACCAAGAGGGCCACGTTGGTCAGCAGGCCGATCCAGACCAGCAGGCCGGCCTCCAGGATGGCGACAACGCCCCGCGCCGCGTTGGCGCCGGCCCAGGCGATCCCCGCCAAGGGCAGTCCTACCAGGTTGACGGCGACCAGCACGGTCAGCACCCCGGCGGCGGACACCCTCGGCAGCTTGATTTCCGGCCCGGCCTTGGCGCCCGGATTCCAGCCCGGCGGCGGCATGGCGCCCTTGTTCGATCCGAACATGGCTCGTCCCCCGACCGGCTATTCGGTCGCGACGGCGAATTCGTGGCCGCAGAACCGGCAGACGAGGGCCTTGTCCTTGACCAGTTCCGCGCAGCGCGGACAGCCCTTGACCCGCGTTTCCCGCTTGGGCAGGGCCAGCAGGACGATCAGGGCGAACATCGAAACCAAGGCCCCCAGGATGGCCCAGCCGAAGGGACTGCGCCCCCGCGCGGCGCCCGCGACGATGGCGCAGGTGCCGGCCCACAGGGCCACCCACAGTATGGCCAGGAAAATCTCCATTTCATTCTCCCCGTTCATGCAACGAATGGGCGCAGGGTAGCGCAATCGCCAGCGGATTGGCGAGTCGTTTTCGCGGTCTTGACTTTCATTTCCTCCGGGCGCAGCCTGGACGGTGCCGGTACGCAAAAGGTGCCGGCGGGGGTCGGCAAAGCCCCCACCGTTCATACAGGCGCCCAAGCCGCGCCGATTCCGTCGAGCGCGGCTTTCCCATGGTCGGGCGTGTGCGTTAGCCTTCGGGCTAGCCGTTTTCCTGTGTGGGCGGTTCTTTGCCGAACGTGCACGTCCGGCCGCCAGGGCCTCGGCAAAGGGCTCCGGTGGTCGGTTGGATCGACCACATACAGGAGCTTTTCTCATGACCCAACACGACACGGACAAGTCGGCGCGCGCCCGCGCGCTGGTGGACGGCTGGCTGGTCGCCAACGCCCACAAGGCCAATTCCCCCGCCTATCTCGCGCACCTGCTGTGGTGCAAGGCGAAGTGCGACAGGGCGTTCAAGTGCGCCCTGGTGCGGATGGCATGCCAGCATGTGGCGGCCGCCGCCTTTTCCAACCTGAACGCCCTGTCCAAGGAGGCCTGAGCCATGTCGGCGAACCTGATTTCCGTGCCCTTCCAGGGCGACGTCCTGTCCTACATCGTCCAGGACGGGGAGCAGATGGTGCCCATCAAGCCGATCTGCGATGCCCTCGGGCTGGCTTGGCAGGTCCAGCACCGCAAGCTGAGCAGCAATTCGGAGCGCTGGGGCGTCACCATCATGGTGATGCAGATGCCTGGAGACGACCAAAATCGGTCGGTGACTTGCCTGCCCCAGCGCCGTCTCTTCGGTTGGCTGATGACCATCCATCCCAACCGGGTCAAGCCGGAAGCGCGGGACAAGCTGATCGCCTACCAACAGCACTGCGACGAGGTGCTCTACCGCCACTTCATCCTGGGCGACGCGGCCCATCCGGGGCTGATGAAGGAACTCGCCCTGCTGCGGCGGTTCAACCGCAACCTGACCATGCAGTTGCTGGTGACCAGGCAGCGTTGGAGCCGGGTGCACCGGCTGCATCACGAGGGCGGCTACGGCTGGAGCTCGATCCAGCACCAGCTCGGGCTGACCTCGTCGGAGATCGACGACACCTGGGAGGCCATGCAGGACTGCGGCCTGCTGCCCGACTGGCCCGGCAATCCCGACAAGCAGCTCAGGTTCGCCCTGGCCGAGATGAAGGCCGGGGAGGACGCCCATGGATAGGCGGGTCCGGGAGGACCGCCTCCAGGCGGAGCTTCCCCGCCTGCTGGAGGAATCCAGCACGCCACGCCGCTTCGGCCTACGCCTGGTCTGGAGCAACCCCAAGCCGCCGCAACGGCGGCGGTAGCCGCGAGGACGTGGCCGGTCCCTGTCACGGGGGCCGGCCATGAGCCCGCAGATCGACCTGTGGGGCAACGTGGTCCCCAACGTGCCCGCCCGTCCGGCCAAGGGCTACGCCGCGCGGCCGGGCGGCGGCCCCCAAGGAGAGACCTGCAAGACCTGTCGGCACCGCACCGGGCACGGGCGGGGCAGGACCTACCACAAGTGCGGCCTGGTCAAGTGCGGCCTGGTCAAGTGGACCTTCGGCGCCGGGACCGACATCAAGGTCGGTTCCCCGGCCTGCCAGTTTTGGGAGCCCGCGCAATGACGATCCACATACCCCCCATGTATAAGTTAACCCTCGTCCAGCCCTGGGCTACGGCGATGGCGCTGAGGATCAAAGTCAACGAGACCCGGTCCTGGGCCCCGCCCAAGGACGCCCTGGGCTGCGACCTGGTCATCCATGCCGGGCTGGCGGGCAATCGCCAAGAGGACCTCTGGATGATCCGCGATATCGTCGAGTTCGGTGCGCGGCAGGGCGCGGATGTCCAATTGCTTGCGCCGCTGCATGCGCTGGCGGCTGCCGGCCTGCCGCGAGGTCAGGCCTTATGCGTCGTGACGCTGGACGGGTGGACCGCCACGGAGGCGGCCGCCCGCATCGTGTCGCCCCTGGAATACGCCCTCGGAAATTACGGCCACGGCCGGGCCGCCTGGCACACCTCCAACCTCCGGGTCCTCAAGACTTTTATGCCGATGCGCGGCCACCAGGGCCTGCGGCGCGTCCCGCCCGGCCTGGAAGCCCTGATCCGGGCGGAGATGCCCTTGACCCAACAATCCTTTGGAGCCCTTGAATGACCATCAAGCCGCTGCCCCTGCATCCCGTCTGCGCCGCCTTCCCCTTGCTGCGGGGGGCCGACTTCGACCTGATGGTCGCCTCCGTCCGGCAAGTCGGGCTGCGCGAGCCGATCCTCACTTGGCGGGGCCAGGTGGTCGACGGCCAGAACCGCCAGGCCGCCTGCCTGGCCGCCGGGGTCGAGCCGGCCTACCGCGAATACGAGGGCGCGGAGGAGGACATGATCCGGGAGGTGCTTGCCCGCAACGTGGCCCGGCGCCACATGGACGAGTCCGCCCGCGCCATGGCGGCGGCGCGGCTTACCCGCGTCGACCCGAGGAGTGCAAATTTGCACTCCGCCATCACGGCGGACGCGGCGGCCGACATGCTCAACGTCTCCCGCCGGGCCGTGATGATGGCCCGCAAGGTGTTGCAGGACGGCGCCCCCGACCTGGTGGACCAGGTGGACCGGGGCGCGATGACGGTGACGGCGGCGGAGACGGCCGCCCGCATGGCCCCGCCCGACCAGGCGCGGATCGTCGAGGCAGTCACCAAGGGCGCCAAGGCGCCCGTGGCGGTGCGCCAGGCGCAGCGCGACCGCAAGGTGCGCAAGCTGGCGGGGAAGGCCGCCGCATGGCCGGAAGGCAAGTACGGGGTCATCTACGCCGATCCGCCCTGGCCGTTCGAGACCTGGGGCCCCGGCGGGGGCAACAGGAGCCCCGAGAATCATTACCCGCTGATGGCTTTGGAGGAGATCGCCGCCATGGACGTGGCGGGCCTCGCGGCGCCCGATTCCGTCCTGTTCCTGTGGGCCACCACGCCGCAACTGGCCAACGCCCTGAAGGTGCTGGAGGCCTGGGGATTCGAATACCGGTCCCACTGGGTCTGGAAGAAGGACAAGGGCGGCACTGGCCATTGGGGCATCAACAACCACGAGGTCCTGCTGATCGGCGTGAAGGGGGCCTTCCCGGCCCCGGCCCAGGGCGAGGCGCCCCTGTCCTGCCTGGAATACCCGCGCGGCCGGCATAGCGAGAAGCCGGAAATCTACGCCCAGGTGCTCGAGGAACTCTGGCCCGGGCTGCCCCGGATCGAACTGTTCCGGCGCGGGCCCGCCCGGCCGGGCTGGGACGCCTGGGGCAACGAGGCCGAGACCTGCGTAGAGGAGGCGGCGGAATGACCTGCGAGACGAGAGATATCGTCATCGGCTGGATGTTCGTCGGCCTGGAACTCGGCGGATGGACCGCCATTGTCGGCGGCGTCGTTTGGCTGGGAGCCAAGTTGATGAGGGGGGGCCAATGACCCCCGACTCCCGCCAGAAGCTGACCCGCGCCGTGCATGTCGCCGCCAGGGCCAAGGGCCTGGACGAGGACTCGCGGCGGGACCTGTACCGGCAGGTCACCGGCAAGGACACCCTCACCGACATGACGGGGCCGGAGATCGGCCGGGTGCTGGACGCCCTCAACGGCAAGGCCGGGGGCCTCGACAAGCAGGTCAACTTCATCGCGGGGCTCTGGCGACAGCTGGGCCAGGTGCCGCCCGAGGCCGGCGGCGTTCGCGATCCCAGCCCTGCCGGGCTGCGCGCCTTCGTCAAATTGGAAACCGGCAAGGATGACCTGCGATTCTGCGGGGCCGACGAAAAGCGTCGCTTGATCGAGGCCCTGAAGGGCTGGCTCGGCCGGGTGAAGGGCAGGGCGTGATGGCGCGCCGGGTGCCGCAAGCCTACCTGGATCTGGTGGAGGCGGTCGGCGCTGAGACCGCCAACGCCCTGGTGGCCGGGTTCCGTGGCACCCGCGTCTACGTACCGCGCGCCGACAACCTGACCGCCGACCACGACCTGGTGCGACGCCTGGGCTGGGACCGGGCGGGCCGGATCGCAAGGGCTTTCACGGGGGAACACCTTGATGTACCGTCGATGTCGGTGCAGTCGCGCGCCGCCCTGGTGGTCGAACTTTCCCGTACCAAGGGCATGAAGCACGCCGCCATCGCTTTGGCGGTCGGGCTGTCCCAGCGCCGCGTGGTGGCGATCCTGCGGCAAAATCCCGACACCAGCCAGGGCGACCTGTTCGGGCAGTAAGACGCCCGTCCCATGGTCCCGTCCGCCCGCCCGCGCGATGCTCTCCCGACGCCAAAGCGAAGGGGGAATCCCATGTCCGTCGATCCCGACAGCCTGCCCGATCCGCACGACCTGAGCGAGGAGCAGGTGCTCGCCCGCACCCTCTGGGGAGAGGCGCGCGGAGAGAAGCATGAGGGCCGCGTGGCGGTCGCCTGCGTGATCCTGAATCGGGCCGCCCGCGCCCAGGCCCATCGCCGCCGCAAGGGCACCCGCTTCTGGTGGGGTGAAACGCCCAAGGAAGTCTGCCTCCAACCCCTGCAGTTCAGTTGCTGGAACGGGAGCGACCAGAACCTGCCGAAGATGCTGGCGGTGACGGAAGCGGACAAGGCCTTCGCCGACTGCCTCGCCATCGCCCGCGACGCCCTGGCCGGCCGGCTGGTCGACAACACCGGCGGGGCCACCCATTACATCAACCCCAAGCTGGTCGACCCGTCCTGGGCCAAAAGCATGATCGAGACGGCGCGGATCGGGCGGCACGCCTTTTATCGGGAGACGCGCGGATGAACGCGAACGCCATCATCGACCGCCTCAAGGAACCCAGCACATGGGCCGGGATCGCCGCCATCGCCGCCGCCGCCGGCGTCCATCTGGAGCCGGGGGTATGGCAGATCATCTCGACGGCGGGCGTCGCCATCGCCGGCACCGTGGCCATGATCCGCAAGGAGGGGGACCGTGGGTAAGGCCACAGTGCCCGCCGCCCTGCTGGCCGAGTCGGCCGATCTGGACGCCGCCGCCCTGGCCTTCCTGGCCAGACGGGCCCAGGTGGTCTACAAGACGGAGGCTGAAATCGCGGGGGCGTTGGCCCGCGCGGGCGGTCGCCTGGTGGGGTTCATCGACGAAGGGGGCTGCGAGGTCTTCGTCGCCCGCTTCGGGGAAAGCGAGGGGTGCACCTTCACCGTCGTCGCTTTCCGGGGGACCGAGCCCCGGCAGGAGCCGGCCGACATCGTCGCCGACCTGGACGTGCGGCGCGAGAGCCTGTCCATGGGCTTGATCGAGGGGGATGGCGAGAGCCACAAGGTCAAGGTCCATGCCGGGTTCCAGCGCGGCGTGGATGCGGTGGCCACACGTCTGGGCCGCCTGCTGGACGCCGCCTACCGACTGGGGCCGGTCTACGGCTGCGGGCATTCCAAGGGCGGGGCGGAGACGGTTCTGGCCGCGGCCCTGTGGCCCTGGATCTTCCGCGCCATCGCCACCTTCGGGGCGCCGCGCTGCCTGAACGCCGAGGGCGCGGCGGCCTTCCGCCGCCACAGCAGCACCCGGCATTACCGGGTGGTCAACCGCTGCGACATGGTGCCTCTGGTGCCCCCGGCACTGACCGGCTGGTGTCACGACCGCGAGGCCGTCTACATCGACGGCGACGGCGGCATCCACTGGGGACTTGGGGCCGGCTCCGAATGGATGCTGCGGTCCCTGGATTATCGCCCCGGCCGGGGCGTCCTGGACCATTACGTCGATCGCTATATCGAGGCCCTGGACAAGGCCGCCGCCGATGGCTGACGAAGCCGACATGGCAGGCGACTTGGAACAGCGGGAACGGGATGCCCTGATCCGGGGCCGCCAGGTGGATACCTGGGTGCCAGGGCTGGCGGCGGCGGCCACGCCCTTGGCCGGCCACGATCCGGCGGTGCGTGCCGGGCTGCTGGCCGAGGCGCGCCTCTGCGCCGCCTGCGGCGAGGCGATCCCTGTCGAGCGGCTCCGGGCCCGTCCCGACGCCATTCTATGCATCGAATGCCAAGCGGAATACGAGGGGCCGTAGATGGATGATGTTCTTAAATACTGGCCCGTCGCCGTGACGCTCTTCAACGTCGCTTTCCTGGTCGCGGGCTGGGCCCTTATGAAGACCTTCGCCACGAAGAAGGAACTCGATGAGGAAGGCAAGGCGCGGGCCACGGCCGAGACCCGGATTACCATCATCGAGGAGAGGCTGAAGAACCATCCGGACCACGACGACCTGGGTGACATCCACGAACGCATCAACGAGGCCTTGAGCGGAATATCCCAGGCCATCGCCGGGATCAGCGGCCTGGTCGCTTCCGTGCGATCCCTGGAAAACCAGGTGGGCGTGCTGCTCGAAGTCAAGGTGAGGGAAGGCAAATGAGTTTCGGGACCACCCTGCGTGAGCACCAGCGGATCGCCATCCTGCGGGCGCTGACGGAAGCGCCCGGCTATATGGCGAACCTGTCCGTGCTCGTGGATGCCCTCGCTCCCTTCGGCTTGATGGTCACCCGCGACGGGCTTGCCGTCGAGGCATCCTGGCTACACGAGCAGGGACTCGTGCAACTGGGGCTGGTTGCCGCCGTCCCCACCCTCGCCCTGACGGATCGCGGCCTCGATGTCGCCCAGGGCCGAGCCATCGTGCCCGGCGTCAAACGACCGTCGCCCGGCAGCGCGGCGATGAGCGTCGCCTCCATGCTGGCGAAAGGGCCCTGAGCAATGTCCCGTCACGGCCCCGAGAAGCGCCAGGCCCTGCGTGCCGCTTATGTCCATCGCCGCCTGCCCCTGCCGGCGGCTGCGGCCGAATGCGGGGTGCCCTTCGATACGGCACGGAAGTGGAAGGACAAGGCCCGGCGCGACGGCGACGATTGGGACAAGGCCCGCGCCGCCGGCGCCATGGCGGGCGAGGCGGCCGTGGTCCTGGTCCGCGCCCTGATCGAGGATTTCATCAACCTGCACCAAAGCGTGCTGGACGCGGTCAAGGGGGATGGCGAAATGCCGGCGCTGGCCAAGGTCCAGGCCTTGTCCATGCTGGCGGACGCATTTTCGAAGACCATGGCGGCGGCCGGCAAGGCGGCCCCGGAACTGTCCGCCCTGGCCGTCGCCCAGGAAGTGCTGCGCATGCTGGGCGATTTCATCCGGAACAACTACCCGAAGCACGGGCCCGCCTTCGTCGAGGTGCTGGAGCCCTTCGGGGCGGAAGTGGCCAAGCGCTATGGGTAAGTTGACCGTCCGGCAGTTCGAGAAAGGCCTGGCCGACTACGCCGCCGACTTCCGTGCCCAAATCGAGGCCGGGGTGGATGGACTCGATCCGTCCCTGGCCGCCCGCCAGGCCCGCAAGGATAAGGCCGAGTCCGACTTCGGCTTCTTCGCCCGCACCTACTTTCCCCACTACATCCGCCCCCATGCCGACGGCCGCCCCGTCGAGCCGTCCGCCTTCCAGCGCTGGATCATCGACCGCCTGCCGGAACTGGTGCGTCAGGATGACAGCGTCAGCCAGGTGATCGTCGCCCCCCGCGGCGAGGCCAAGACCACCTACCTGGTGATCTTCGTGCTCTGGTGCATGGTATTCCGGCTGAAGCGCTTCATTTTCTACATCAGCGACACCTACGACCAGGCCGCCGTGTTGATCGAGGCGATCAAGGCGGAACTGGAGGTCAATCCCCGGATCGCCATGGACTTTCCCGACGCCGCCGGCGCCGGGCGGGTCTGGAAGGAAGGCGAGATCGTCACCAAGGGCGACGTGAAGCTGAAGGCGCGCGGCTCCGGCCAGCGGGTGCGCGGCTTCAAGCACGGTCCATGGCGCCCCGACCTGATCATCGGCGACGATCTGGAAAACGACGAGAACGTGAAGAAGCCGGAACAGCGGGACAAGCAGGAATCCTGGCTCGACAAGGGCGTCGCCAACCTGGGCGAGGCCGGCGCCAAGTGCGACGTGATCCTGGTGGGCACCGTCCTGCACTACGACGCGGTCATCATGCGCCAGAAGGCCAAGCCCATGTGGGATTCCAAGGTCTTTCAAGCCATCGTCAAATGGCCGGACAACATGGCGATCTGGGACCAGTGGGCCGGCATGCTGAAGGTGGACGGCCCCGCCGCCGCGCGCGCCTTCCATGCCGAATGGCGGTCGGAAATGGAACGGGGAGCGGTGGTCTCGTGGCCGGACAAGCGGCCCCTTCTGCTGCTGATGGAACTGCGGGAAAAGGTCGGGCATTCGGCCTTCGACAGCGAATACCAGAACGATCCCTTGAACGCCGACGACGCACCCTTCGCCGCCATCCAGTTCTGGACGGACCGGAGCGGCGACTGGCTCTATTTCGGCGCCCTCGATCCCAGCCTGGGCAAGAACAACCGGGGCAACGATCCCTCCGCCATCCTGGTGGGCGCCTTCGACAGGGAGCGCGGCAGGATGGACGTGATCGAGGCGGGGATCCGCCGCCGCCTGCCCGACACCATCATCGCCGATGTGATCGAGATGCAGCGCCGCCATCGCTGCCTGGCCTGGTTCGTCGAGACGGTGCAGTTCCAGGAGTTCCTGCGCACGGAGCTGATGCGCCGCGCGATCCGCGAGGGCGTTCCCCTGTCGGCCGTTGCCGTGCAGCCGACCACCGACAAGGTGCTGCGCATCCTGGGGCTCCAGATCCCGGTCAAGGACGGGCTGATCCGGCTGCATCCGCACCAGCAGACGCTGATGTCCCAGCTGCGCCACTTTCCGATGGCGGACCATGACGACGGGCCGGACGCGCTGGAAATGCTCTGGACGGGGGCCGTGGGATTCGTCCGAGGGGCCGGCGGCATCCGCACCGGCGGCGAACGGGATACGGCCGGGCGCGATCCCGGCCGCGCCATGGCCGGGGTGCCGGGCGAAGGATTCAGGACGGTGAGGTACTGACATGTTAGCTGACCAGACGGACATTCCGGCCAAGCCGGTATTGGGGGAGGTGGGCGCGGCGGCCAAGGTCTCCGCCTTCGCTGGCGGCATGGCGACCGATGGGCACCTATCCATGACGCCCGAAGGGGCGCGGCCGTTGCTGCGCCACCACCAGATCGCGTCGGCCTTCGCCCAGCGGCGCCGGGCGGTGACCAGCGTCGAATGGGGCGTGGAGCCGGGCGGCGATGGCCCGGCCGACAAGGCCGCGGCCGATGACTTGCGGGCGCAGCTGGAGGCGCTGCGATGGGATGCCGTCACCGACAAGATGCTGCACGGCCTGTTCTTCGGATTCGCCGCGGCCGAGGCCATCTACGCCATGGATGGCGCCAGGGTGCGCCTCGCGGATATCAGGGTCCGTAAAGCGGAACGGTTCCTGTGGAAAGGCCACGAATGCCGCCTGAAGACCGAAGGCAAGGCGGACGGGGAGGAACTGGCGCCGGCCAAGTGGTGGCTATTCCGGGCGCCGTCCGACAACGACGACGACCCCTACGGCCCCGGCCTGGCCTGGCCTTTGTGGTGGCTGGACTACTTCAGCCGCAACGCGGCCCGCCTTTGGGGCCTGGCGCTGGAGAAATGGTCCGACCCGACCGTGTTGGGCACCTACCCGCAGGGCACCTCCGAGACGGAGATCGACGAACTGCTGGAGGCCCTGCTGAAGGTGCGGGGCAACGCCGCCGTGGCGGTGCCGGAATCCGCCAAGGTATCTTTGCTGGAAGCCATGCGGGCGTCGGGCGGCAACTACGACAAGTTCATGGAGTTCCTGGACTCGGCGATCAGCAAGGTGATCCTGGGCCAGACCATGACCACCGACGAGGGCTCCAGCCTGTCGCAGGCGCGAGTCCATGCCGATGTGAAGGTGGAACTGGTGCGGGGCGATGCCGACCTGCTCTGCGAGTCATTCAACGTTACGGTCGCTGCCTGGTTGACCGCCTGGAACTTCCCCGGGGCAGTGCCGCCCCGCGTCTGGCGCCGCCTGCCGGATGCCGAGGACCTTAACGCGCGGGCGGCTCGGGACGAAATCGTCGGACGGATGTCCGGCCTGCGCCCCACCGCCGAACACGTGGTTGAAATCTACGGTGGGAAGTGGGAGCGGAGCCAGGGGCAGCCTGCCGATTCGGGGAATCCGGGCAACCGCGAGACCAAGACCGTCGCCCTGGCCGATCCTGTTACCGGCGCCGGCCGGGACGCCCTGGACGATCTGGCCGGCCAAGCCGCCGGGGCGCTGGCCCCGGAGATCGCCGCCTGGATCGCGGCGGCCGAGGCCGAACTGGCCGCCGCCGGATCCCTTGAGGATTTCCGCGAACGCCTGGCCCAGGTAGCGGCCACCGCCGGCGTGGACAAGGCGGCGGAGGTCCTGGGCGCGGTGATGACCCTGGCCGATCTGCAAGGCCGCGCGGAGGCCCTGGATGGCCCCGACCCTCAAGGCTGAGCCGGTCCCCTTCCGGGAGGCCATCGACTACCACCGGGGCAAGGTACGCCTGCCTACGCGGGCCTGGACGGATTTGTGGGAGGGCATGCACGCCCGCGCCTTCGTGGTGGCGGGCGCCATGAAGGATGCCCTGCTGGCCGACCTGCAAGCGGCGGTGGGCAAGGCCATTGAACAGGGCACCACCCTGGCCGAGTTCCGCAAGGATTTCGACCGGATCGTCGCGACCCACGGGTGGCAATACAAGGGTGGCCGGGACTGGCGCACTCGCGTCATTTTGGACACCAACATCCGCATGGGCCATTCGGCGGGGCGCTGGGCGCAGATCCAGCGTCTCAAGTCCGCGCGACCGTTCCTGCGCTACATCGCCATCCTGGACGGGCGCACGCGCCCGGAACACCGGGCCCTGCACGGCACCGTCCTGCCGGTGGATCATCCGTTCTGGGACACCCATACGCCGCCCAACGGTTGGTACTGCCGCTGCACGGTGCAGCAGCTGTCCCGCCGGGATCTGGATCGTTGGGGCTATACCGAAAGCCGCTCCCCCGATATCGAATGGGAAGCCAAGGGGATCGCCACGCCGGAAGGCCACCGGACGGTGCGTGTGCCGAAGGGAATCGATCCGGGTTTTGCCTACAACCCCGGCCGCGCCGCCTGGGGCAACCAGCTGTCCGAGCAGGCCATGGACGGCTGGCGGAAGTCCGGGGCGGAGGCCTGGGAAAGCCTGACGCCCGGCGATTGGCAGTCGGCCGGGCGGCCGAAGCTTGTCCCCTTGGACAAGCCCAAGGCCAGGCTGGGCCCGCCGGCGGCGGACGCCGAAGCCATGGCGGCGGCGGTGGAACGGGCCATCGGCGGCGCGGAAAGGATCTTCGTTCAGCCGGACGGCGGGCGAGTGTTGGTCAACGCGGAAACCTTTGGCGGGCATATCGCCCTGCCTCGTGCCCCCTTCGTCCCCTTCCTCCCCGAATTGTTGGAAGACCCTTTCGAGGTCTGGCTGTCTTTCGAGCAGCACAAAGGCACCGGCAAGGTAGTGCTGCGCCGGCGCATCCTCAAAATCATCGACGGCCTGGATCGCGGCAAGCTCGTCCTGGTGGCCGAGGTCCGCGACGGCATGTTCGAGGGATGGACCTTCGTGCCGTCCGACCGGGCGGCGCAGATCGACAAACAGCGCCGGGGGCAGCTGCTGTTCGGGCGATAAGCATGGGGGGATGGGGGCCCCTCGCCGAGTCGGCCAGCGGGGGCGCCAGACAGCCGGTTGTCGGAGCCGCTCCCGACCGGTGCCTTCGGTAGCATCATCATAGCACCCCGCCGGCCCGGATTCCAGGGGTCGGGAAAAATCGCCCGTACAGCGCCGGAAGGTCCTCCCTGCACCCCTAGGGGCTCCCGTCCCGATTCCGGCGTTAGCGCCCGCGTTAGCGGCGACCCTGGACGCCTTGCGCGCGCGGTATGGGGGCGGCGACGGCGGTGCCCCCTTGACTCGCCCGCCGCTCGGTGGAGTCCTGATCCTTGTCTTCCCATTCCCGCCGGGTGAAGCCCTTCACCTTATATAAGGGGTCCCGGTCCCCCATTCTGCCCTTCGAGCGGGGCGGCGCGCCCCTTTTATCGGGTGGCACGATGACGGCGGGCAGATCCATACAAATCCTGAGGCCGGGCACCTACACCGGCATGGGCGGCAACACCGTCACTTTCACGGCCGCCGATCTCGCGGCGATGGAGGGTGCCTATGACCCCTTGAAGCACAAGGCCCCCCTTTGTCTGGGGCACCCCAGGCATGACGATCCGGCCGTCGGATGGGTCGGATCGGTCCGCCTGGCCGACGGCGTCCTGACCGTCGATCCGGAATGGGTCGAACCAGACGTGGCCGCCGCCGTGCGGGCGGGCAGGTACCGCCACGTATCCGCCGCCGTCTACCTGGCCGACGCCCCCAACAATCCCACCCCCGGCAAGCCCTATCTGCGGCACGTCGGCATCCTGGGCGCCATGGCGCCGGCCGTGAAGGGCCTGAAGCCCCTGGAACTGGCCGAAAGTGAAGCCGGCGTGTTCACCGTCGAATTGGCCGAAGCCGATGCCGGCGAGACCGCCTACGGCCTGAAGCGCATCGGGCGCATCTTGCGGCGCATCAAGGATTGGCTGATCGAAAACCAAGGCCAGGAAACCGCCGACAGGATCATGGACGGCTGGGACCTGGACATGATCGCCGAGGGCGCGGCGCGGATGGAGGCCCAGGCCTATCCGCAGGCCGCCCTTTCCGACCCCCAAGAGACTCACCAGCAACAGGAGGATGGCCCGATGGCCGAGTCCGAGGAAGACAAGAAGCGTTCGGCCGAGCTGGCCGAACGCGAGGCGAAGCTTGCGGCCGCCCAGGCTGCCTTCGCCGAACGCACCGCCCGCGCCGATGCCGAGGCCTTCGCCGACAGTTTGGTCGTCGGCAACCGCCTGGCACCCGGCGCCAAGGGACAGGTGGTCGAAATCCTGACCACCCTGGGCAAGGGCGATGCCGCTACCGTCCAGTTGGGCGACGGCGACGCCAAAGCGCCCGACCAGGCCTTGAAGGACCTGCTGATGGCCGTGCTGCCCAAGGGCGTCGTGCCGTTGGGCGAGCAGGGGAAGGACGTGGATGGGGCCGGATCGGGCACTGTCGCCTTTGCCGCCCCGGACGGCTTTACCGTTGCGCCGGAGGATCTGGAACGCCATGCCCGCGCCGTGGCCTTCGCCAAGGCCAACGGATGCGACTACATGACGGCCGTCAAGGCCGTCTCCGGCAAGTGAGGAATTCGACATGACCCAGGCTCGCGACCTTCTTTCCAATACCGTCCGTGCCGCCGGTGCCATCGCCGAAGGGCGGTGCGTCACCTTCGGCGGCGCCCAGGTGTCCGCCCAGGGCGACAAGATTTTGGGCGTGGCCCGTGCCGACGCGGAGGCCGGCAAGCTGCTGGCCGTGACCGTCATCGGCACGGCCATCGTCGAGTCCGGGGCGCAGATCGCCGTCGGCGACAGCCTGATCTGCGACAACCAGGGCCGGGCCATGCCATCCACCGGGGCCCTGGCCGTCGCGGCCGGCGCCACCCCCGTGACTTCCGGTGCCGCCAACGGAGCGGCGGTGCTGGAAGGCGCCGACCTGCCCGAATTCATCTTCGCCGATGCCTTGCAGGCGGCCGCCGGGCCGGGCCAGCGCATCGAAGTCCTGCTGCGCCGCTAACCGAGGGAGTCCACCATGCCCAACCTTGAGCAAGTCCGCGTCGTCGATCCAATCCTGACCACGCAGGCACGCGGCTACACCAACGGCCAAGCGGCCGGTATCTACCTGTTCCCCTACACGGGCGTGCCCAAGCGGGCCGGCAAGCGCCTGGAGTTCGGCAAGGAATCCTTCCAGCTCTACAACTCCAAGCGCGCCCCCGGCGCCGCGACCAAGCGGGTCAACTTCGGCTACGAAGGCGAGAAGTTCTCGCTCGAACAGTCTTCGCTGGAGGGCCAGGTTCCGCGCGAACATCTCGAGGAAGCCCCCGGCATCGACATGGCCGGATCGGCCGTGCGGGTGGTCCAGGGTTCGATCAGCCTGGAACAGGAGGTCGACCAGGCCACCAAGGCCCGCGACGCCGCCAACTACGATGCCAACCACAAGGTCGCGCTGGCCGGCACCAGCCGGTGGAACGATCCGGATTCCGACCCCAAGGCCATCGTGAAGGCCGGCAAGGCCGCGATCCGGCTGTCCGCCGGGCGCGATCCCAACACCATGGTGTTGGGACCCAAGGTCTTCGACGCCCTGGACGATCACCCGAAGCTGCTGGAAAAGCTCAAGTACACCTCGTCCGATTCGTTGACGGAAGCGATGCTGGCCAAGTACTTCGGTGTCGACCGGGTGGTGGTCGGCAAGATGGTCTACTGGGACCCCGTGGCCGGGATCTTCGTGGAGGTCTGGGGCCGCGACGCGGTGTTGGCCTGGGTTCCGCCCGCCGGCGAGTCGAACTGGATGGTGCCGTCCTTCGGTTATACCTATCGCCTGAACGGCATGCCGGTGGTCGAACAGACCTACTACGACAACAACGCCAAGTCCTGGATCTATCCCTACACCGACGAATGGTCGGCCGAAATGGTCGGCGCCGACGCCGGGTTCCTGATCCAGACCGTCGTCGACGAATAAGGGGACGGCGCCATGGCTCGATATCGCGTGCTGTCAGCGGTCCACTACGACGGCCGCCTCCGGAAGCCGGGGGCGGAGGTCGAAGTGGAAGAAACCGCCGCCCTGGAGCATGTCCGGGCCGGCCGGCTGGAAGCCATCCCCGGCCCGTCCCCGGATGCCGAGCCCCCGCCGAGCGAGGGTGCAAATTTGCACTCCGACCCGGAACCCAAGCTGAAGAAGAAGAAGGCGAAGTAATACCTGGCGGAGAGGGGAGGCGGATCGGTCAGCGCGGGGGATGTGAGGCTGAGGAAATCCCCCATCCGGCAAGCGCCAAGTACGCCACCGACCTCCCAACCGCCCGAACAGGAGCCCGACTAGATGGCCTACGCGACCGTCCAGGATCTGACCGACCGGTTCGGCGAAGCCGAACTGATCGCCTTGACCGACCGGGCCGATCCGCCGGCCGGGGCGGTCGATGCGACGGTGGCGGCCAAGGCGCTGGACGATGCCTCCCAGCTGATCAACGGTTACCTGGCCGGGCGCTACGCCCTGCCGCTGGCCTCCGTGCCCTCTCTGCTGGTTACCCTATGCGGCGATATCGCGCGGTACCGCTTGCATACCGACAGCGCCGAGGGCGAGCCCAAGGCCCGCTACGACGACGCCATCCGGCTGCTCAAGGATATTTCGGCAGGCCGGATGACGCTGCAGGCCGGCGGCGAGGAGCCTGCCGGCGGCACCACGGGGGCGGTGCGGGCCGTGGCGCCCAACTTGGCCTTCGGTGGCGATGCGATGGCGGACTACCGATGACCGGCATCACCCTGTCCATCGACATCCAGGATGCTGGCGCCGCCAAGGTGCTCGACCGGGTGATCGCGGCCGCCGAGGACCTGACCCCGGCCATGGACGACATCGGCGGCCACCTGGTCGCCGCGATCCAGCGCCGCTTCGAGCTGGGCCGGGGGCCGGACGGCAAGCCCTGGAAGCCGTCGCGGCGGGTCGAGGAATCCAAGGGCGGCGGCCAGACCCTGGTGGACAGCGGCCGGTTGATGCAGTCCGTCACCCACCTTGCCCATGCCGATTCCGTGGATGTGGGCACCAACGTCATCTACGGGGCGATCCACCAGTTCGGCGGCACCATCCGGGCCAAGAAGGGCAAGGCCCTGGCGTTCGGGTCGGGCGCCGGCAAGGTGCTGCGCAATTCGGTGACCATCCCGGCCCGTCCCTTCCTGGGACTCGATGCCGACGACAAAGCCGAAATCGCCGTCATCGTGCGCGACCATATCGAAAGGGCCATGGCATGATCGGGGGCATCGTCGCCAGATTGAAGCAGGAAGTCGGCCGCGACGTGCTGCGGGCCGTCGAGGGCGCCCTCGACCTGGCCGCCCTGGACGGGGCGCCCCAGGCCCCCTGCGCCTGGGTAATCCCGGTGGGCGACAGCGCCAAGCCCAGCGGCATGGCCACCATCGTCTCCCAGATGGTCACCGAACAATTCGCCATCGTGATCGCCGTCAAGGCGCCCAACGACAAGACCGGAGCGAAGGGGGTGGACGCCCTCGGCGCCACCAGGGATGCCGTGCGGGCCGCCGTGCTGGGCTGGGCGCCGTCCGGCCGCGAACCCATCGAGTACCGGGGCGGCAGACTGATCGACCTGAAGGCCGGAACGGTCTGGTGGTTGGATCAATACGTCACCGAAACCTTGATCCGATCCGAGTAGGAGGCACGCATGCGGGAAGGCGGAAGCTACGTGAGGAAACCGGACGGGAGCCTGGAACTGGTCGAACGCACCGGCATGCCCCCGAAGGCGGAAGTCGAGCCCGAGGCCGCGCCGACCCCGAAGGTCAGCAAGAAGAAGGAGTAACCGACCATGTCGCTGCGCACTCGCAAGCAGGCCCTGCTGGCCAAGATCGAAACCACCTACGGGACCGATGCCGGCCCCACGGGCGCCGCCAACGCCATGCTGGTGACCGGTCTGGAGATCGTCCCGCTGGAAGGCGAGAACGTCTCGCGGAACCTGGTCCGGCCCCATTTCGGCAACGACCAGCAGATCCCGGTGGGCGCCCACGTCTCCTGCACCTTCAAGGTGGAGATGGCGGGAGCCGGCGCCGCCGGCACCGCCCCGGCCTACGGCGTGCTGCTGCGCGCCTGTGCCTTCGCCGAAACCGTCACGCCGGCTACCGAGGTGGTCTACGACCCCGTGTCCGAGGGGATCGAGAGCGTGACGCTCTATATCTACAAGGACGGCAACCTGCACAAGCTGCTGGGCTGGCGCGGGTCGGTGTCCATGGACCTGACGGCCAAGCAGATCCCCATGCTGTCGTTCACCGGCCGGGGCATCTGGTCCGATCCCGTCGCCGGGGCCCTTCCTGCCGCCGATACCACGGCCTTCAAGGCGCCGGTGCCGGGCTCGAAGGCGCACACCCCGACCATCACGCTGCACGGCATCGCCTCGCCCATGGAGACGATCTCCATCGACCTGGCCAACCAGGTGGTCTTCCGCGCCCTGGTCGGCGCCGAAAGCGTGGAGATCACCGACCGGAAGCCCACCGGGCGCATCCAGATCGAGGATCCCGGCGTCGCGGCGAAGAATTATTTCACCACCGCCAAGGCGGCCACCCTGGGCGCCCTGCAACTGATCCACGGCACCACCGCCGGCAACATCGTGCAGATCGACGCCGGCAACGTCCAGGTGTTGAACCCGAAATACGCCGACAGCGACGGCGTCCAGATGCTGGGCATGGACCTGGCCCTGGTGCCGTCGGACGCCGGCGACGACGAAATCTCCATCACCGTCAAGTAAGGATCGCCCCCATGACTGCCTTCGTGCTGCGCAAGGAATTCGAGTTCGAGGTCGAGGTCGCCGTCAACGTGCCGGGCGGAAAGCCCGCCACCTTCACGGCGCGATTTGTCGCCGTGGATCAGGGCGCGCTCGATGCCGCCGCCGACGACAAGAGCCTCGTCCGGGATGTCCTGCGCGGCTGGACCGGCTTGATGGAAGAAGCCGCCGGGGGCGAAATCCGCGACATGGCCTTTACCCCGGACAACGTCGCCCGGCTGCTCGAAATCCCCTATGTCCGGCGCGCGCTGGCCCTGGCCTACGGCGCGGCCATCGGCGGGATCGCCAGGGGAAACTGATCGAGGCCGCCCGCCTCTGGGCGGGGGGCGACGACAAGGGGCCGGACGAAGACGATACGGCCGCGTCCCTCCGGGCCCTGGGCGCATCGGAAGAGGCGATCACCGCATGGCTGGATGCCGCCACGCCGCCGGAACCCGAGGACTTCGCGGTGCACCCCGACAACTGGGATGCGCTGCGCGTCTTCCTCGCGCTCGGAACCCAATGGCGCTGGATCGCCGGGCCGATGGGGGCGCGGGCGGCCGGGCTGGACTACGCGGCCATTCCGCCGACGCTGGTCCTGATGGGCATGGCGGCCACGCCGGCGCTGTTCGCCCAGTTGCGAGCCATGGAAGGCGCGGCGCTCGAAGTCTGGTCAAGGCGGAGGTAGTCCAATGAGCGGCGACTTCACCCTGACGATGGAACTCAAGGCGGAGGCCAAGCAGTTCCGCCAGGAAGTCAAATCCGCCAAGGACGAACTGGCCGGGGTCGGCAAGGCGGTCGGGGAGGCGGGCAAGGCGGCGGAGGCGGCAGGGAACCCGCTTAAGACCTTCGTCCCGGTCGACGGGCTCCGGGACGGGGCCCGGTCGATCAAGGACCTGGGCGCGGCCATCGCCAACACCGGCGCCGGGGCATCGACGGCGGGGAAACAGGCGGCCGGGATGCTCGACGCCTTGTCCGGCGCCGGGAAAGGCGCGGCGAACGCGTCGGCGGCCATCGCCGGCATGGAAAAGGCGGCCGGCGGGGCGACGGCGGCGGTCAAGCTCCAGGCCCACCAGGTCACCAACCTGGGCTACCAGTTGCAGGACATCGCGGTTCAGTTGGCCGGCGGCCAGAACCCCTTCCTGGTCATGATGCAGCAGGTGCCGCAGGCGGCCGGCGCCGTCGGCGGATTTTCCAACCTGCTCGGCCTGGCGCTCCGCCCCGCCGTCGTCGGCGTCGCTCTGCCGCTCGCGGCGGTGGCGGGCGGTGCCGTCCTGGTAGCCAGCCACATGGCCCAGACCCAATCGCGCACGCGGGAACTCACGGTATCGCTCAAGGCCATGGGTGATGTCGCCGGCGTCACGGGCGAACAACTCAAGCGCATGAGCGAGACGGCCGCCAGCCGGGGGCCTTTCTCCCGCGCTGAAACCTTCGACGCGGCCAAGGGGCTGGCCGGGCACCGCCAGCTCTCCGGCCAGACGATGTCCGACATCCTCGGCATCGGCGTGGACCTGGCCGTTGCGACCGGGCAGGACCTGGCGGCGGTCACCGACAGCCTGGCCAAGGCCTTCGAGGGCGGGTACCAGGGCGTGCGGCAGTTGGATGATGCCCTCGGGTTCCTCACACGGAGCGAGCTCGACCAGATCCGGACGATGACGGAACAGGGCCGCCAGGCCGAGGCGATGCAGCTGGCCATGGACCGGCTCAAAGGCCGGATGAAAGGCTTGGCCGACGAAGGGATGGGCAGCGCCGCCAAGGCGACGCGGGACCTGGCCAACGCCTGGTCGGACTTCCTCGACCGGGTCGCCAACTCCGACACGGCCCAGAGCGTCATCAAGGGACTGACGGGAGCCCTGCAAGGACTGGCCAACATCGCCGGCAAGTCCCTGGCGGCGCCGGCCCCCACCGTCGGCTGGCAATTGGACAACACCAAGCTGCTCCTGGCCCACGAGGAAGCCAACCTGGCCGACCTGCGGGAGAAGATGCAGGCGTCCGGGGAGGCCTGGAATTTCGAACTCCAGGCGACCGAAGAACGGATCGCCCGGCTGCGGAAGGAATTGGCCGCCCTCCAGGGACAGGCGACCAGCACCGTATCCACGGCTGCCCAGGGCGCCAACGAGGCCTCCGGCAAGGCGCTGTCCGACATCCTGGACGGGATCGCCGAACGGCGCCGGGTCCTGGCCGCGCCGGTGCCGGCCCGTCCGGCGGTGCAGGCGGTGATCCAGGCCGAGAACGTCGCCCGCGACCGCAAGCTGACGGAAGGGGACGCCGCTGAGGCCAAGCGGGGGCTGGTGGGACTGGCCGGGGCTGAACAGGCCGACGCGGTCAACCAGGCGGTGCAGGCCTTAGCGCGAGAGGAAGCGGCGCAACGCCGGCTGATCGGATCCCTCCAGGGATCGACGGAAGCCAGGCTGGCGGCCCAGCGGGCCACATTCGAAGAGGCGCAGGCCGCCCAGGTGGGGGCGGATGCCGCCCGGCGGCTGGGCGAAGCCTACGCCCGCGTCGAGCAGGTCAAGCGCGACCTGGCCGCCGGCGAGACCCTGAAGGGCCTGAACGAGGAGGCTCTGGCGGCGCGTGATCTGGCCGACGCCACCGCCCAGGGCACCGGCGCCATGCGGGAGGCGACCATCCAGGTGCGGTTGCGCGCCCTGGAGGCCAAGAACCTGACGGCGGCCGAGAAGGATGTCGCCGCCGCCCTGATCCGCTCCGCCGATGCCGACCGTTACCGCCAGTCCATCACGCAGCGCGCCGTCGCCGCCTCCCCGTCGCTCACCTACGACCGGGAGGCGGAGGGCCTGCGCGAGGTCATGGAGGAGATGCGCCGCCTGGGCGCCACGACCGAGGAGATCACCCGGATCTGGGAAGACGCGGAGCGCCGCAAGCTGGCGGCGTCCACGGAATGGCGCGACGGGCTCAATCTCGCCTACCTGGACATCCAAGCGGAAGGGCGCAACGCCGCCCGGCAGATCTACGACGACACCATGGCGGTGCGGCGGTCCTTCCGGGAGACGTCCGTCGACGTCATCATGCAGACCCGGACCATGGCGGACGGGGTGCTCGCCATCCTCAACGAGTTTTCCCGCCGGCTGGTCGGGCGCATGGTCGACAAGTTCGCCATGCCGATCTTCGACGGGGCCATCGACTGGCTGCTGGGCGGCTTCGGCGGCGGCGGTGGCTCGGGCTATGCCTCCAGCCCCGGCGTGTCGACCGGGTTCAGCGACCAGCTGGGGGCGATCTGGGGCGTCCAGAACCATAAGGGAGGACTTGGGCGCGACGGCGCGCCGCGCCTGGTCGATCCGGCCTGGTACGACGACGCGCCGCGTTTCCATTCCGGATATACGCCGCCGCCGAAACTGCGGTCGGACGAAATGGCGGCGGTCATCCTGAAGAACGAGGAAGTCCTCACGGAAGCCGATCCCCGGCACATCAACAACGTCCGGCGTGCCGGCGCCTCGTCGGCCGCATGGGGGAGTGCGGGGGGCGGTCCCTTGATCGTCAACCTTACCCTGGTCAACGAGGGCGGACAGCCGCTCTCGGCATCCGTCGAGGAGCGCGACGGCGACGGCGGCCCGTCGGAACGCGACCTGGTGGTGACCCTGGCGCCGCTGATGAACCAGGCCATCCGCTCCGGCCGGGTGGACGGCGGCCTGCGCAGCCGGGGCGTCGGCACCCGGATGATCGTCAAGGGGTAGGACCATGGCCAACATCGCCTGGCCCCCCGGCCTGCCCCAGCGCCCCTTGCAGGAAGGATTTGCCCGCAAGGTGGTCAACCAGACCCTGTCCTCGCCCACCGGACGCGGCCGGCGCATCACGCGGGCCAAGTTCACCGGCCGGGTGGAGGCGATCACCGCGACATACGCCTTCACCGCCGCCCAGTACCTGATCTTCCAGGACTTCTTCTTCGATGCGCTCGGCGGCGGGCCGTTGTCCTTCGACTGGCCCGACCCGGACGCAGAGTTGGGGCCGCTGGAGGTGCTGATCGTCCCGGAGACCGACCCGGAAGGCAAGCGCCAGGGGCTCGGATACCTGGTTACCCTGAAGCTGGAAACGGTGCCCTACTGATGGCCGACCGCCTGACCCAACCCGCCCGCGATGAAGCCTACGCCCCCCATGCCAAGGCGGCGTGGCTGATGTGCGTCACCATCGACCATCCGGGGATCGCGGGCGGACCCTTAAGGGTGGTCAACGACAACAAGGATATGGCGCGGATCGTCGGCGGGCAGGAAGTGACATTCACCGCCTATCCCTTCCAGATCGACCTGCCGCCCGACGACGAGGAAGGCCAGGGCCGCACCCCGGTGACGATCTGGGACCCGGCCGGCACGATCACCGCGACGGTGCGGGGCCTGCGCCCGGCGCCGGAGGCCATGCTGGAACTGGTGGTGTCGAAGGACCCCAACACGGTGGAACGGGGCCCCATCCTGCTGGTGCTGAAGGAACGGGAATCGTCGGACGGGGAGATCGCCGCCGAATTCGGGATCGAGGACATTCTCGATCACCGGGCCCAGGATGACACCATGTCGCCGGGCAAGCTGCCGGGGATCTTCGCATGAGCAGCGCCATCGGCACCGGAGCACCGGAAGCCTGGGCCTATTCCTACGTGGCACCGGCAATTCCCTTCCTGGAAAAGGGCCGGACCCGCGACGCGGGCTGCGACTGCTGGGGGATCATCCGGCTGGGCTACCAGGAGCAGGCCGGGATCGCCTTGCCAGCCTTCACCGAAGGCTATCCGGACACCAAGGACACGGAGTTGCTGGCAGCCCTGATCCACCGGGAGCGCCAGGACCTGCCCTTCCGGCCGGTGGCGGAACGGATGCCGGGCGAAAGCCTGGCCGGTTTCCATCGCCGCCTGGCGCCGATGATCCGGCCGATGGACGTGCTGCTGCTGCCCATCATGGGAGACCTTTGTCATGTCGGACTGGCCTGCGGCGGCGGCCAGTTCATCCATACCGAGGTCGGGGTCGACTGCCGGATCAACGCCTTTGCCGGCCAGCGGGCCGAGCGCTGGGCGATCCGTCTGGCCGAGGGCGGGGCCTGGCGGCACCGCGACCTGGAGGGGCGGCTGTGATTCCGGCCAATACTCCATCCGACCCGTTGGCCGGTATCGAGCGGCCATTGAGGCCGCGGCCGTGCCGCCCCACAGGCGCGCGGAGGCGCGCGCCCGGCGAGGGCCAAGATAAAGAGTCCATCCAAGTGCTGGCGGCGACCAAGCCGCTGCCCCTGGCGCCCACCGACATCGACCTGGTGGTACCGCCCGGCGGCACGGTGCTGGATATCATCCGGTTGGCCGCCCCCGCCCTGCTGGACGTGCCGGGCCTGACGGTCTGGATCGCCCGGCCGGACGATCCGGCCTCCGCCCGCGCCGTGCCGTTCCGTTACTGGGGACAGGTCAAGCCGCGGCCGGGCATGGTGGTGGTGGCCGGGGTGGTCGCCGGCAAGGGCGGCGGTGGGGGCGGCGGCAAAAGCGTCGGGCGCCTGGTGGCCTCGATTGCCGTCATGGTGGCGGCCTTCTACGTCGGCGGTCTAGTGGGCGGGTTGGAGATCGGCCCTTCGATTTTAGGCAAGAACCTCCTCGGCATGGCTGCCGGCTTCGCGACCTCCATGGTCGGCAACGCCATCGTCAACGCCTTGGTTCCGGCGCCGACGCCCCGGATCTCGGAGGCCGCCGCCGGCATGCCGGCCCTGGCGAAGGACGATCCGGTCTATTCGATCACCGGGACCACCAACCGGGCCCGGCCCTACGAGCCGGTGCGGGAGGTCTTCGGCCGCCGCCGCATCTTCCCCGACGTGGCGGGAGAAGCCTACGTGGAGAGGGTCAACGGCAAGACCTACGTCCGCATGCTGCTGATCGCCGGCAAGGGGCCGCTCAAGCTATCCGCCTGGCAGGTGGGCGACACGCCCGCCGAGGACCTGAAGGACATCGAGATCGAGGTGCGGGAAGGCTGGGCGACCGACGAGCCGCTGACCCTCTATGCCGACGATCACCACCTGGAAAGCCTGACGGTGAAGCTGTCGGGCGGGGCCGGCTGGCATCAGCGGCGCACCGCGCCCAATGCCGACGAGGCCTTCGTCAACTGGGTCTTCCAGCGCGGCCTGACGAAGTTCACCGGCACCAACAGCCGCGACGCGGTCACCGTCGAATTCGAGGTCGAGGTTTCCCCGGCCGGGGCGGGCACCTGGCAGAAGCTCGCCTGGGCGAATGCCGCCGACGCCGGGTTCGGGACAGCCGGATACGCCACCGTCAGCGACAGCGTCTCGGGCGGGGAGGTCCGCCGCGACGGGCGGATCAAGTTCCCGGCGCGGGGCCAGTACGACATCCGGGTCCGGCGCAACACGGCCGACGCCAGCAGCAACGACGTGGTCGACGAAAGTCACTGGGCCGGGCTGCGTAGCATCACCTATCGCGATCCCATCAACATCCCCGGCGTCGCCAAAGCGGCGATCCGCATCCAGGCCGGCGCGGAATTCAACGGCACTGTCGACACCCTCAACTGCCTGGCCGAACGGTGGTGCGAGGTCCATGACGAGGATACCGGCACCTGGTCCTGGGGCTTGAGCCGCAATCCGGCCGACGGCTTCATCGACTTCCTGCGCCGGCGCAAGGTCAAGCCGATCCCGGCGGCGCGCATGGCGCTCGCCAACCTGATGGCCTGGCGGGCCGACTGCGCGGAGATGGATGGGGACGGCGCTCCCAGATACACCTTCGATGCGGTCTACGAGCAGGCCGTGACGGTGCGCCAGGTGCTGGACGATATCTGCGCCGCCGGCCGCGCGCGGCGGGGCCTGCCGGACGGCAAGTGGGGCGTGATCCGCGATATCCCCCAGGCCGGCCCGATGGGGACGCTGACGCCCACCAACACCTGGGGCTGGCGTGAAAGCGAGACCTACGTCAACGTCCCCCATGCGCTGCGCGTCAAGTTCGAGGACGAGGAGGCGGGATACCGGGTGACCGAGGTCCTGGTCTATAACGACGGCTACGATGAGGCGACCGCCACCGATTTCGAGGTGATCGAATTCCTCGGCTGCACCCGCTACAAGCAGGCATACCGCCTGGGCCGCTACCGCTTTGCCGAAGCGAAGCTTCGCCCCGCCACCTACACGGTGTCGCAGGCCATCGAGAACCTGGACTTCGACCGGGGAGACCTGGTGCTGCTCTCCCATCCCGTGATGCGGGTGGGATTGGGGGACGGCCGGATCAAGGCCCTGGTCAAGGAGACGGTGGAGGGCGTGCAGCGGGTGACCGGCGTGGTCCTGGACTCGACGGTGACCATGGAAGCCGGCAAGGACTACGGCCTCCGCATCCGCCGCGCCAAGGAAGGGCAGCGGGTCACCGACACCCTGCTGGTGGCGACCGAAGCCGACGTCGTCGACCGGCTCGCCTTCCGGGTGCCGGTGCCCATATCCATCGAACCCGAGCGCCGCGACCTCTGGATGTTCGGCGAAGCGGGGCTGGAGGGCATGCCGGTCATAATCACTTCCATCGACCGGGGGCCCGACCTGTCGGCCGTGATCCAGTGCCAGGACGCCGCCCAGGACATCCATGCGGCCGTCGACGGGCCGATCCCGGCGCGCCAGCTTTACATGACCAAGCCGCCGGTGGCCCAGCGCCGGCCGGCGCCGCCCGCCATCGCCTCCATCGTTTCGGACGAGACGGTAGCCGTGCGCCTGGCCGGCGGCGGGTTCCTGCTGGGCCTGCGGGTCGGTCTGGCGCCCCGCGAAGGCACCGGGCCGGCCGTTGCGGAACTCAAGGCCCGCTGGCGGCGGATCGACCAACAGGATTGGTCGGTGCGCACCGGCATTCCCGGAGACGCATCCGAGATCCTGATCCAGGGCGTCGATCAGGGCGCCCTCTACACCATCGAGGTGCAGGCCATCGCCGCGTCCGGCATCGCCTCCACCTGGGCCAAGGTGCCCGAGCACCAGGTGGTCGGCAAATCCTCCCCGCCACCCGATCCGGATGGGCTGTATGTGGAGGTCCTGCCCGACGGGCGGACCCGCTACCGGGTGACCGGCCCGGCCGCCGTCGACAGCGCGGGATGGCTGTTCCGCTGGCGGCCAGGCGTCGATCTGCGCTGGGCCGGGGCCACGCCCGCCCATGCCGGCGTCCAGGGCGCCGACACGTTCGAGGCCTCCGCCTTCGCGGCCGGCACCTATACCGTCCTGGTCAAGGCCGTCGACGTGGACGGCAACGAGAGCCTCAAGGCGGCCTCGGCCATCGTGCGGCTGGGGGAGCGCGTAGCCGCCAACTGGATCGACGGACGGGACTTCGGGGCCGAGGGCTGGCCGGGGACGATCACGGGCGGCGCCGTGGCGGATGGGGAAATCCGCGCCGTGGCATCCGGCATCCTGTATGCCGACCCGAACCAGCCCCTCTACATCGATCCGGCCGATACCCTGTACGGCGCCTGGGACGCCCTGGCCTACGAGGCGACCTTGATCCCGGTCCGCAAGGGGTATCTGGCCATCGCCGCGGACGCGCCGGGGGCCAGCGTCGAATACGCCCAGTCCGGCGGCGGCCCGCTCTACACCAACCCCCACCAGCCCCTGTACACCGACCCTTCCCAGCCCCTGTACACTGGGGGCGCCTTCATCCCCTACGCCGGCCCCTTCCTGGTCGCGCCCGGCGTGCCGCTGGCGATCCGCGTCTCGCTGCCCGGCGGTCCCGTCCAGGGTATCGTCCGGGGGCTGGACGCCTCCATCGAAGTGGAGACCACCGAGGAGGTCCTGCCCGACGTGGCCCTGCCCGCCGTCGGCGCCCGCCTGGCGCCGACGCGGGCCTGGATGGAGATCCTGACCGTCGAGTTCGCCGTCCAGCAGGCGCCGGGATGCACGGCGATCCGCTGCGATCTGCTCGACAAGGACCCGGCCGGGCCCCTGTGTCGGGGCTACGACGCCGCCAATCTTCCCGCCAGCGCCTTGATCGACGCGACGATCAAGGGCATTCCACTCCTGACCTGAGGGCTACGCCATGACCGGCTTTCCAGACCGCAACGACATCGACATCGGCATCGGCGAGGAGATCGGACCCTGGGTCGCCGCCCTGCTGCAATTCTTCGACGCCGCCCGCCAGCTTCCGGGCGCCGCCGAGGCCTCAGAGTTGACCATTTCCTCCGGCGGGGTGACCCCGACCAGGGCGGCACACTTGGTGGATACCGAGGCGGACGCCGCCGCCGACGACCTGACCCATATCGGGCAGGACAACCTGCCGAACGGCTCGTTCCTGTACCTGTCGTCGGTGGACGTGTCGCGTGTCCCCACGGTCAAGCACGGCGCCGGGGGGCTCGGGCAGATCCTGCTGGAAGGCGGCGCCGACTTCGCCCTCGACGCCACCAACAAGTGGCTGTGGCTGGTTCGCGATGGCACCACCT
Organism: Magnetospirillum sp. WYHS-4; assembly: GCA_039908345.1. Lineage (NCBI taxonomy): Bacteria > Pseudomonadati > Pseudomonadota > Alphaproteobacteria > Rhodospirillales > Rhodospirillaceae > Magnetospirillum > Magnetospirillum sp. WYHS-4. Next base: position 2,669 of record JAMOBD010000022.1, on the reverse strand, counting down.
GGCGGGAACGGGCGCGCGGCCCCGCCGGCTCCTACGCCGACAACCCGCAGCTGGCGGCGCTGGCCGGCTTGACCAGCGCGGCTGACAAGCTGCCCTATTTCACCGGGTCGGGAACGGCGGCGCTGGCCGACCTGACCGCCTTCGCCCGGACGCTGCTGGACGATGGGGACGCGGCGGCGCTGCGCGCCACCCTGGGGCTCGGCGCCCTGGCAACGCAGGACGCCGTCCCCACATCTGCAACAGATCGACTCATGGCGCTCTACGTTGCGATCCTCATGGGCGACACGACGCGATGGGACAATACCGTTGTTGACCCGTTTGCCGACGAGACCGACGTGGCCACCAAGACAGGCGCCACCTACGACGCGACTGGCGACTACTACAGCGCCACGATGTCTGGATACGGCGCCAACCTGTTCACCACGGGGAATGGCTCCGCTTCGTCTCCGGCGGGAACGCCCGGCAACCTGCTCGACGGCAACCAGGCGACTTGGTGGTCCGGCGTCGCCCCGCCGCAATACTGGACTTACACGTTCTCGGGCTCCGGCGAGGCTGTCGCCAAGTTCTCGCTGTCGCACTCTTCAGCGTCCGGCAACTACGGTCCTGGCGCGTTCTCGCTCAAGGCCAGCAATACCGGGGCGTTCGCCGGGGAGGAAGTGACGTTCCTCAATCTGTCCGGCTTGTCGAACTGGGCCGCTCCCGAGACCCGCGAGTGGACGTTCGTGAATTCGACGGCCTACAAATACTGGCGGCTTACCATCACGCAGGTTATCGGCGGATCGTCGGTCACTCTCGGCGAGGCCAAGGCCTACGCCGCCGCGTCTCCATCGGACATGACCCTCGTCTCGTCCGCCTTCACGGCTGATGCCGTACCCGCCACGGCTCGGCTGGCGATCCAGGCCAAGCCCATCGACGGCATCACGATCAACACCGATCTCGTCGGCAAGGTCGGCCGCGACGGCGGCACGACCTGGACGGCCGCGACCCTGGCGGCCGTCGAAACCTTGGCCGACGGCACGACCCTTTACGAGGATGCCGCAATCGACATTTCCGCCCAACCGTCGGGGTCGGCGATGAAGTACCGGATCGAAACCGCCAACGGCAAGCAAATCCAGGTCCACGGCGTGGTCATGCAGTGGAAGGAGCAATAAGCCATGAGCGCGAGAACGATGAAGAAGCCGCTTTCCCCCGTCCTGCGGGTGAAGGCGGAAGCCGAGCGTCGCATCGCGGCCGGTATCGACATCGGCGGCGGGGTGATGTTCCGCTGCGACCCGGAAAGCGTCGGGAGGATCCAGGGGCTCTTGCTGGCCGCCCAACGGTTGGAAGAGCGGCAGGAGGCGGTCTCGATCAGCTTCAAGACCGCGTCCGGCACCACCGTGACGATCACCTCGGCTGCCCAGGCCGGGGCCGTCTTCGACCGGGCGAGCGCCCACCTGGCCAGGATCCTCGCCCGGTCGGCGGCACTCCAGGACCGGGTGGCCGGTGGCGACGTCCTGGATCCGGCCAACGACGCCCTCTGGGCATGACGAGCTTCCCCCGCCAGGCCGGCGGGGGCCGGGGTGTGCAACCACCCCGAACCGCTGGAATGGACCCAGCACGGCCAAACCCGGCCTCGATCAGGCCATCCCGCCACCCCTCGAGGGGCGGGTCGATGATGGTGAAACATGACCAAGGAGTCCATTCCTTCCGCCAAGCCGCCCGCCGCGTGGCTGGGCGGCAAGCGCAACCTGGCCAGGCGCATCGTGGCGCGCATCGAGGCCATTCCTCATTCCACCTATGCCGAGCCCTTCCTGGGCATGGGCGGAGTGTTCTTCCGGCGTCGGCAGGCACCGGAGGCCGAGGTGGTCAACGATCTCAACCGCGACGTGGCCAACCTGTTTCGCATCCTCCAACGACACTTTCCGCAGTTCATGGATACGCTCAGGTTCCAGCTCACGACCAGGACCGACTTCAACCGGCTTGTGGCCACCAGCCCCGAGACGCTGACCGACCTGGAGCGAGCGGCAAGGTTCCTGTACCTCCAGCGCACGGCGTTCGGCGGTAAGGTCTCGGGCCGGAACTTCGGCGTGTCCCCCGGCAATGGCGCCCGGTTCAACCTGGTCACCCTGGAGCGGGACCTCCAGGACGTCCACGAGCGGCTGGCCGGCGTGGTGATCGAGTGCCTGCCCTATGACCGGTTCATATCCCGCTACGACAGGGCGGAGACCCTGTTCTATTTGGACCCGCCCTATTGGGGCTGCGAGGCCGACTACGGCCGGGGCTTGTTCTGTCGGGATGACTTCGCCGCCCTGGCTGAACAGTTGGCCGGGATCAAGGGGCGGTTCATCCTCAGCCTGAACGACACCCCCGGCGTCCGGGAGACCTTCGAGCGGTTCCGGATCGAGGCCGTCGAGACCACCTACACGGTGGCTCGCGGCGACCGGCCGCAGACCGCCCGCGAGGTGCTGATCGTGGGGCCGCGATGACCGCGTTCGGCGAGTCCAGAACTAAATCCCAAAGAGTCCAAAAGCCGGCGCCGCGCTACACCAGGTCGGGCGCCCTTTCCTGCAGGCCCTGGATCGTCGCCCGCGTGCGCGCCAGGGCCGTCGGGCCTTCCAGGCGGATCTCGCGGGCCGTCCAACGCGGGTGGTCCCCAGGATCGGAATAGCCGGCCAGGGTGTCCACCGCCT
>JAMOBD010000021.1 GCA_039908345.1 Magnetospirillum sp. WYHS-4 | reverse complement strand
GGCCGGCGCCGGGGCTGCGGCTTCAGGCGGCGGCGGTGCGGCGGCCGGGGCGCCTTCGGGCTTGGGCGGCAGCTTCTTCTTGATGACCAGACGCGACTTTTCCTCGGGCGTCATCGGATAGATGCGGGCCAACACCCGGCGGTTGATCGCCTGGGCCTCGGGATTGGGGGTCTTGTCGGGATTGCGGTTGTCCACCTTGGGGCGCGTCTCGGCGTAGCCGGTGGCCTTGAGCCGGCGCGGATCGACCCCCTTGGAGACCAGGAACCGCACCACGCTGGCGGCACGCGCCGTCGACAGTTCCCAGTTGGAGGGAAAATGGACGCTTCTGATCGGACTGTCGTCGGTATGGCCTTCCAGTTCGATGATGAATCCCTTGTAGCGTTCCTCGCTGAAGGTTTCGGCCATGGCGGTCAGGAGGGTCGTCACGCCATCCTGGATTTCCGCCGAACCGATCTTGAAGAAGGCCGAACTGGCGAATTCCATCACCAGCCCCTTTTCGTCGTTGCCCAGTTCCACCGCCTTGCCCTTGTCCAGGGTGTCGGTGATGTCCTGCATGGCCTGCTTGAGGATCGAGGTGTCCGACTGCTTGGCGCCCAGACCCATTTCCTCGGTCATGGCGTTCATGGTCTTCTCGAACTTGCCCTTGTCGAAGTCCGCCATGCTGAGCAGCAGCACGAAGAACGTCAGGACCAGGGTCACCGTGTCGGCATAGGTGACGAGCCAGTCTTCGCATTCTTCCTGTTCTTCGGGAACCGATGCGCCGCCCATGGTCCCGACCTCAGCCCTTCATCTTGTCGATGTTGAAGTGCAGGGACGGATCCAGGAAGCTGTTCATGCGATCCTGGATGTAGCGCGGGCTCTTGCGGTCGGCCAGCAGGCACAGGCCTTCCATGACCAGGTAGTTGCGGAAACGCACGATCTGTTCCCGCTGCAAGACCTTGGAGGCGACCGGCAGGAACACCAGGCGCGCCAACAGCACGCCGTAGAGCGTGGTGATGAGGGCCACCGCCATGCCCTTGCCCAGCCCCGCCGGATCGCCGCCCATGTTGTCCAGCATGATGATAAGGCCCACCAGGGTGCCGATCATGCCGAAGGCGGGCGCGGCGGCGGCCATGTTCTTCAGGATGTTGACCGGCACCGTGTTGCGGCCGTAGGTGCTTTCGATCATGGTGGTGAGGATGTCGCGCACTTCCTGGCCGGTGTAGCCGCTAAGCACGGCCTCCATGCCGAACTTCAGGAAGCGGTCGCCCTTCACCGCCTTGCCGGCTTCGGCTTCCAGGCCCGGCATGCCGTTCTTCTGCACGGCGTAAGCCCACTTGATGATCCGTCCGACTTCGGCCTTCAGCACGTTGCGCCCGACCCGCGGCGTGGCGATGACCTTGGCGATCAGCTTCAGGGACAAGATGACGTAGCGGGCCTCGTAGGACATGAAGGTCCCGGCCATGGTGCCGCCTACCACCATCACCGCGCTGGGCAGGTCGATGAAGGCCTTCCAGTTGCTGGTGGAAATCAGCACCGACCCGATGAACAGGACGTAGGAGAGGACGATGGCGATGATCGTGGAGATGGACATTCTGGTCCCCGTACCCCGTTCGCGCCGGGACACCCCGGCCACGGCGCCGGCCACGGCTGCCCGGCGATTCTGCTATTAACCTACACGAAGATTTAGAAAAGATGAACGGCGCCGAAGGCTTACCGCCGGGCGACGGCGGAGGAGGTTCAGCGGCAGGATTCCCGCCGATTCGCTGTTACGTGATGTCATCCAACCCGACGCGAAGGACCTCCGCCAATCTCTTGAGAGCGGAGAGGCTGCCCGGCTTCTTGCCGGTCTCTATCTCGGACAGGTAACCGCGCGGCAGGCCGGCGGCTTCGGCCAGGGCCTTCGAGGTCAAGCCTCGATGCTCACGCCACACCCGCACCGGACTTTCGCCGGCCAGCATCCGCTCGACCAATCCGACAGACAGGCAGTCGGCGCGGTAGGCCGCCTTCCCGGCTGCCCGTTCCTTCGCGGCGTTGGCATTCAGCGTGGCGGCGGTCTCCGCGTCTTCCAGGGCCTCCAAAAGCGCCTCATAGTCGGCGCGATTCAGGGTGACGGTCTTCGCCGTCTCGACAAGGGGAACAATCGTGTTCATCTGTATACCTCCCGTCTATGGCCCACGCGGTCCACCACCATTTCCTCGGTCTCCAGGTCCAAGCGGTAGACCGCCCGCCAGTCGCCATGCCGCGCCCGAAATCCTGGATGGCCGGTCAGCTTCTTCGCCTTGGCACATGGAGCGAAGGGATCGGCGGCGATTTCCTTCAGCACCGCCAATAGGGCTGCATCGTAGCGTGTTCGACCTGAAGAAGCCCTACCGTTCCCGGAAAGCCTCGTGGCGGAGTTTGAGCACCGGCTTGACCAGATATTCCAGCACCGACTTCTGTCCGGTGCGGATATCCACGGTGGCCTGCATGCCGGGCATGATGGGCAGTTCGCCCTCGTGCTTGCCCAGATAGGTCTTGTCCGTCTGGACGACGACGCGAAAGAAGGGATTCCCCTTGTCGTCGGTGCTGGAATCGGGGGCCACCATGACCACCTTGCCTTCCAGGCCGCCGTAGCGGGCGTAGTCGTAGGTGGACACCTTGACCATGGCGTCCTGATCCTCGCGCACGTAGCCGCGGTCGGTGGGGTTCAGCTTGGCCTCGATGACCAGATTCTCGCCGATGGGGACGAGTTCCAGGATCGGCTCGCCCGCCTTCACCACGCCGCCCAGGGTGTGGTAGCGCATGTTCTTGACGATGCCGTCGATGGGGCTCTTGATTTCGGCGCGCACGCCTTGGCGGGTGGCCTCGTTGAGAAGTTCCTGGACGCGGCCGATGGCCTGTTCCGATTTGCCCAGTTCCTCGCGGGCCTCGCGGCGGAAGGCGTTCTCCTCCGCCAGGACGCGCTCCTTGGCTTCCGCGATGGCCGCCTTGGTGCGCGGAATCGAGGATTCCAGGCTGTTCACCTCGCCCTGCAGACGTTCGGTGTCGGCTTCCAGGGACAGATGGTCCATCCTGGCGGTCAGGCCCTTGGACAGCAGCCCTTCCGACATGGTGCGCCGTTCCTGGGAAAGCTTCAGGTTGCGGGCCGCGGCCCGACGCTTGGCGTCCAATTCGTCGACTTCCAGTTCCTTCTGGCGCACCTGTTCGCGCAGCACGCTGAGCTTGGAGCCCAACTGGCGCTTGCGCGCCTCGTAGTTGTTGATTTCGGCAGCCAACTGCGAGGGACGGCGTTCCGCCACGTCGCGCGGGAACTTGGGCGTGCCGCCTTCGGCTTCGGCCTGCAGGCGGGCCCTTTCCAGGATCGAGCTGTCGAGCCGCACCTGCAGTTCGGCGCGATTGGCCTCCGTCGCCCCCAGGTCGAGCAGGAGCAAGGGCTCGCCCTCGGACACCCGCGCGCCCTCGGTGACGAAGATTTGCAGAATGATGCCGCCTTCCAGGTGCTGGACGACCTTCACCTTGCCCTGGGGAACCACTTCGCCGATGGCGATCGCCACCTCGTCCAACTGGGCGAAGCGGGACCAGACGGCCATCAAGGTCACCAGGATCATCACCGGCCAGGCCAACGAGCGCCATGTCGGCAGCGGGTGGGAGGCGACCAGGGCATCCAGGCGGTTCATGGCACCCTCCGGAAGCCGGTGACGTTTCCGCCGTCCTCGCCGCCCGGCGACGTGGCCGGGCGCCCGCGGAACTGGGCCGGATCGCCGCCCACCGGACGGGGGCCGCGCGGCGTGACGGTACCGCCGAAGATCTTGGGCAGGATGTCCTTGGCCGGGCCCGAGATCGCCACCCGGCCGCCGTCCAGGGCCACCAGATTGTCGCAGGCCGCGAGCATGATCGGGCTGTGGGTGACGATGATCACGGTCCGCTCGGCGCTGAGCGCCACCAGGGTGTCGCGCAGTTCGATCTCGGCCTGGCGGTCGAGGCTGCTCGACGGCTCGTCCAGCAGCAGTACCGGCGGATCGCCGATCAGGGCACGGGCCACGGCGATGCGCTGGCGCTGGCCGCCCGACAGACGACGGCCCGCCTCGCCGATGTCGCTGGCGTAGCCGTCCGGCAGGTCGATGATGAACTCGTGCACACCCGCCTGGGTGGCGGCGCGGACGATTTCCTCGTCGCTGGCGTCGGGATGGCGGTGGGCGATGTTGGCACGGACCGTACCCTGGAACAGCACGCATTCCTGCGGCACGTAGCCGATCCAGTCGGCCAGTTCGTAACGACCGAACTGGCCGATGTCGGCACCGTCCAGCAGCACCCGGCCCGATTTCGGCTTGTAAAGTCCCTGGATCAACTTGAGCAGGGTGGTCTTGCCGCTGCCGTTGCGCCCGACCAGGGCGTGGATGCCGCCGGCCTTGATGGACAACTGGACGCCTTCCACGACTGGCTTGGCGCCTTCTGAATAGGCGTAGGTGACGTTCTCCAGGGTGATGTTGCCCTTGGGACGCTGGAGTTTCACCTCGCTCTCGCGGCGATCTGCAGAAGCCTCGAAGATTTCCCCCAGCCTTTCCACCGACTGACGGAAGGAGGAATAGGCCCGCCACTGCCCGACCAACTGGTTCAGGGGTCCCAGCAGGCGGCTGCTCAGCATGTTGGTGGCGATCAGCGCCCCCATGGTCAGATGCTGGCCGATGATGGCGATCGAGCCCACGGTCGTCAGCACCACCGATGTGACCAGGGTCAGGGTCTGGCCCAGGTTGGCGTAGCCGTCGGTCTTGGCGCCCCGCTGGATCGAGGCTTCGATGTTCTCCGCGTGCTTGTCCTCCCAGATCGGCCGCATGGCCTGATCGAGCCCCAGGGCCTTCACGGTGGTGCGCCCCGCGATGATCTCGGCGACCAAGGCGTCGCGGGACAGGGTGCTTTGCCGTTCGGCCTTGTTGGCGTCGTTCATGACCCCGGCCGAACGCCAGGCGACCAGCATGAACAGGGGCATGATGACCAGGAAGACCCAGGCGATGGGTTGGGCGATGGTGAAGGCCAGGACCAGGAACAGCACCGCGAAGGGCAAATCGGCGACCAGCAGCGCCGCCGCCCCGGACAGGGTGTTGCGCACCACGTCCACGTCGCGGAACAGGGATTGCCAATAGCCGGCCGGCTTGGATTCGAGCATCTGCAACGGCAGGGCGGTGATTTTCTCGAAGAGTTGCCGGCCGACCAGCACGTCGACCCGGAGCGCCACCGTCTGCATGATGCGGGCCCGGGACTGACGCAGCACGTAATCGAACAGCAGGATGACTCCCACCCCCACCACCAAGCCCTGCAGGGTGCTGATACCGCCGCTGGAAAGGACGCGGTCGTAGACCTGCATCACGAAGACGGGAACGGCCAGGGCGAGGATGTTGACGAAAAACGACATCACCACGACCTCGCGGAAGGTCGGCCGCAGGAGCTTCACGAAAGGCCCCAGCCAGGATCGGGCGGACGGATTGGCCATTTGCGCACCAGTATACTGCGCCGATTCGCAGGGCGAAAGCGGCATTCCCGCCTATCCTAGTCAACAATTCTTGACCGGAGATTAAAGGCTCTTCGACGTCGCAAGTGGAATTCTCGGAAGTTCATGGGTTGGTCGAGATCGGATGAGAAAGCCCCCTCGCCACTTGTGAGAGGGCCGACAACGCAGCCTCCGGTCTTCCGGCAAGATCATCCGCCAATTCCATTCGAAACGTCGAGGAACCATGTTCTGCTATGGCAGAACGGTGAGGTAGAAGGGGTAGAAGCCCATGTCCCCGAACATCAAGAACGAGAAAACTCGCCGCCTAGCCGGGGAACTGGACCGGCTGACCGGGGAGACCATGACCCAGGCCGCGCAGCACCAAGGGATCGATCTGGCGGATCGCCTGCTTGCCATCGGCGCTGCCGTTGTTCCGCGCTGACTATCCGTTTACGCCCGCCGCCGCCTGCCCCAGCACCTGGGCGCTGCGGAACAGCACCATTTCCTGCCAGTCGCGGCTGGCCGGGTAGAAGTGATGGCGGATGGCTTCCTTGACGCGCCGGGTGGCGGGGGCGGCCCAGTCGGGCGGGCCGTCCCGGTGCGCCAAGTGGTCGTCGCGCAGCACGTCGAACATGGCTTCCGGGGAATAGGTACCGAATTCCAGGGCGACGAAGGTCACCGCTTCGCCCAGGGCGTCCTGCCAGCCGTAGTCGGACAGGCCCGCCTTGGCCACCGAGGTCGAGGTGCCGAGCGCCGGCTCGGTCACCGAATCGCCGAACCATGCCCGGGCGCGGGCGACGGCGGCGCTGCCCGGCGGATGGTCGCAGATGGGCTCGCCGTAGCCGAAGGGCCCGAGGCCCGTATGGAAGTCCACCACCGCCACCCGCGCCCGTTCCCGCAGGCGGAAATCGGCCATGACCGCCGCCGTGGTCCGGCGCGACCAGCAGGGCGCGGCGCCGCCGTAGAACAGGCCCTGGGGATGACGGTACTGGCCGCCGGTGACGGCTTCTTCCAGGGCCTTGCGGCCGTTTTCTTCCGCGTAGGCCTGCAGGGCCGCGTGGGCCGCCGCCAGCAGGTGGGGCTCCGACGACGGCGGAAGGATGGAATCGGCCAGAACGTCGTAGGCCGGGTTCTCGGGCAGGGGCCCGGAGAAGTCGATAAAGTTGCGGTTCAGGTCGATTCCTTCCTCGGTGACCCGCCGCAGCCAGGCGAAGCCGTGCGGGTTCAGCGCATGGACGTGCAGCATGGCAACGCCTTCCGGCCGCGGCCGGCGCAGAGCTTGGACCTGGGTGGCCGAGCCGCAGAAGCCTTCGACCCCGTGGGTTGCCGACAGCGTGACCAGGACGGCCGCGGCGTCCTCCGGTCCCAGCCAGGCGGCATCGGCAGCCAGGACTTCACCGTCGGGACCGCGTTCCGGGTTCGGGTATTCGCGTAAGCGCGCCCCGGCCGCCTTGGCGGCATCCAGAAACTTGGCCCGCGCCTGGGCGTAATCGGCGGAAAAGGCGGAAAGGTCGATCACAACTGGGCCTCCACCCAGGCCATGGCCTCGGCTACCGTCGCCACCTGGGGACCGGGTTCCGGGTAGGGGCGGGCGATCAGGACGACCTTGACCCGCTCCTCGCGAGCGGCCACCAGCTTGGCCCTTCCTTCCTCGCCACCGCTCTGCTTGGTAATCAGGGTGTCGATCCGCAGGTCGCGCATCAGGCGCCGTTCGTCCTCCACCGAATGGGGCGGCGCGCCGACGACGATCCGGTAGGCGTCGAGCGGCAGCGCCTCCGCCGGGGCCTCCAGCAGCCGCACGGCGAAAAAGATGCCCGGCAGCCCGGCAAAGGCCCCGAGGTCGCGCCGACCCGTGGTCAGCAGCACCCGCCGGGCGAAGCGCGGCAGGACCTCGGCGGCGCGGGCGAAGCTTTCCACTTCCACCCAGCGGTCGCCCGGCTCCGGATGCCAGGGAGGGCGGACGAGGGCCAGGCGGGACGTTCCGGCTTCCAGACAGGCGCAATAGGCGTGATTGGACATTTGTTCGGCGAAGGGATGGGTGGCATCGACCACCAGCGTCACCCCTTCCGCCTTCAGGTAGTCCGCCAGTCCATCGATGCCGCCGAAGCCGCCCTTGCGGACGATGCAGGGATGGCTGCGGCGCGGTGCCGCCACGCCAGCCAAGGAAAGCACCACCTCCGCCCGTCCGGCCAAGCGCTCGTGGGCAAGGGCGGCGAGCTCGTTGGCCTGTGCCGTACCGCCCAGGATCAGGACCTTCTTAGGCATGTCCGACCACCTCCCCTTCCCGGTCCACCACCAGGACCTCGACGTCGGTATGGGCTGGAAGATGGCTTGCCGCCACGCCCCTGGCAAGGGCCGCCACCCGATCGCCCAGGGGCAGGCCGTCCCGCCGGGCGATCGCCAGCATCCCGGCTCCCGTTTCCGCCCCGCTTCCGTCGCCGCCCAGGTCCGCCAGCAGGCCACCCAGCCAGGCCATATCCACCCGCGAGGCCCCGGAATGAAGGTTGGTCTCGCCTTGGGCCAGTTTGGCCAGCTTGGCGAAGCCGCCGGCCAGGGTCAGGCGGGCGACGGGGGTCTTTCTTAAGACCTTGAACAGCCCGCCCGCAAAGTCGCCCATGTCGATCATGGCCGTTTCGGGCAGGTTCAGGCGGGCGCGGACAGCCCTTTCGGAAGTGCGGCCGGTGCAGGCGGCGAGATGGTCGTGGCCGGCCGCCCGCGCCACATCGACCCCGGCCCGGATGGCGGCGATCCAGGCGCCGCAGGAATAGGGCACGACGATGCCCGTGGTGCCCAGGATGGACAGCCCGCCGACGATACCCAGGCGCTCGTTCAGAGTCCTTTTCGCCAGTTCCGCGCCGCCGGGAATCGACAGGGTAACCACGACATCGGCCCCGCCCAGGGCATCCTCGATCATGCGGCGCGGCACCGGATTGATGGCCGGCTCGCCGGGGGGGATGGGCAGGCCGGGGCGCATCACGGTTCCCACGCCCGCGCCGGCCCGGAAGGCGATGCCCGGCCCGCCCCGCTCTACGCGAGCCAAAATCAAGGCGCCATGGGTGACGTCGGGGTCGTCACCGGCATCCTTGACCACGCCGGCTTCCGCCCACCCGTCCCCCAGTGCCTTGCGGGCAAGCGGAAAGGAGGGCGTCTCGCCCCCCGGCAGGCGAATCGTCACCGGATCGGGAAAGACACCGCTCGCCAACGCCTCGAAGGCCGCGGCGGCGGCAGCCGTCGCGCAGGCCCCGGTGGTGAACCCCCGGCGTAAACCCCGTCTTTTCCTGTCCCTTGTCATGGCCTAAACATAGCGCCCCATGGACGCGCACGCGATGCTGTTCGATTTCGTCTCGGTCTGCCGGGTGGCGGTGGACGATCATTCCGGCCTGATTCTTGGCCTGTTCCTGGCCGGGCTGGGCGGCAGCCTCACCCATTGCGCCGGCATGTGCGGGCCCTTCGTGCTGGCCCAGGTGATGGCCCGCCTGGAAGCCCTGCCGGCCGGAGCCATGAGCGAGACCCATCGCCTGCTGGGCGCCGCCCTGGTGCCCTACCACCTGGGCCGCGCGACCACCTACGCGGGGCTGGGCGCCCTGGCCGCCGGGCTGGTCGACGCCGCCGGGTTTCGCCCTTTGGCCGCCCTGCTCCTCGGCTTGGCGGGACTCTTCTTCCTTGGCTACGGCTTGAGGCGCCTCGGGCTCGCCCTGCCCGGACTGGCGGCCACCGCCGAGGGCCCGGTGAGCCGCGCGATTTCCCGCCTCGCCAAGCCATTGTTCGCCCGGCCCGTCGGGACGAGGGCCTATGGTCTGGGGGTGGCGCTGGGTTTCCTGCCTTGCGGCTTGGTGTGGGGCGCCCTGGCGGCGGCGGCTTCGGCCGGAGACTCCCTGGGCGGCGCCTTCGCCATGCTGGCCTTCGCCGTCGGTACCATACCAGCCCTGCTGGCGGTCGGACTGGCCGGTCACGTGGCGGGCAGCCGCTGGCGGGAGACCGTCGGCAGGGTCGCTCCGTTTCTCCTCGTGGCGAATGCCGCCTTGCTATGCTACATGGCATGGCGAATGACTACCTGAGGGACCGATGAATAGACTCGTCTTCTATGCCGTGTTCGCCGTGATCGTCGCCGCCGGTTTCGGCGCCAGCCTGTTGCTCAAGGGCGACGAGCCGCCGGCCAAGCCCATCACCAACGCCGGAACGGCCAACATCGGCGGTCCCTTCGCGCTTATCGACGAAGACGGCCGACCCATCACCGACCAGGCCTTCAAGGACAAGTTCCTGCTGATCTTCTTCGGCTATACCTTCTGCCCCGACGTCTGTCCGACCTCGCTGGGCCTGGTGGCGGAAGCCCTGGACACCCTGGGACCGGACGCCGAGAAGGTGGTGCCGGTTTTCGTGTCCGTCGATCCGGCCCGCGACACGCCCGCCCATCTGAAGGAATACGTCAAGAAATTCCATCCCCGCCTGCGCGGCCTGACCGGCAGCCCGGACCAGGTCGCCAGGGCGGCCAAGGCCTACAAGGCTTTCTATGCCAAGGCGGCCGGCGGCGACGACAAGGACTACCTGATCGACCATTCGGCGCTTCTTTACCTGATGGGGCCGGACGGCAAGTTCCGCGCCTTCTTCTCCCACGGCACGCCCGGTGCGGAGATGGCGCAACGCATCAAGGAACTTCTGTGACCGCGCCCGGCATCGTCGTTGCCGCGCCGGCGTCGGGCAGCGGCAAGACGGTGCTGACCCTGGGGCTTTTGCGCCACCTGCACCGCAACAAGGTGAAGGTCGCCTCGGCCAAGGCCGGCCCCGACTACATCGATCCCGCCTTTCATGAGGCCGCCTCGGGCCGGCCCTGCCCGAATCTGGACCCTTGGGCGATGGCGCCCCGCCGTCTGGCGGCGGTGGCGAGCCAGATTGCGCAAGGGGTCGACCTGGTGGTCTGCGAGGGCGTCATGGGCCTGTTCGACGGCGCCACCGCCTTTCAGGGCTCGACCGCCGACCTGGCGGCGACGCTCGGCTGGCCGGTGGTGCTGGTGGTGGATGCCCGCGCGCAGGGCGCCTCGGCGGCGGCCCTCGTGCGCGGGTTCGCCTCCCACCGGCCCGACATGGAGGTCGCGGGGGTGGTGTTCAACCGCGTGGCCGGGGAGCGACATGCCCGCCTGCTCGCCGAGTCCTGCGCCGCGGCGGTGCCCCAGGTGAAGATCCTGGGCTTCATGCCGCGCTTCGAGGACCTTTCCCTGCCTGGCCGGCACCTGGGCCTGGTGCAGGCGGTGGAGCATCCGGACCTGGACGAATTCTTGGACCGGGCGGGAGAACTGGTCGGGGCCCACGTCGACGTGGCGACGCTCCGCGCGCTGGCCCGGCCGGCCACGGCTGAGGCATGCGACCTGCCGCCGCCCGTCCCGCCTTTGGGCCAGCGCATCGGGGTGGCGGCCGACGAGGCTTTCGCCTTCCGCTATCCCCTGGTGCTCGAGGGCTGGCGCAAGGCGGGGGCGGAGATTTCCTTCTTTTCCCCCCTGGGGGACCAGGCGCCGCCGCCCGATGCCGATGCCCTTTATCTGCCCGGCGGCTATCCCGAACTGCATGCGGAGGTCCTGGCGGCCAATCGCCGCTTCCTCGACGGTCTGCAGGAGGCCGCAAGGACCAAGGTCGTCTTCGGCGAGTGCGGCGGCTACATGGTGCTGGGACGGACCCTGACGGATGGGAACGGGCGCAGCCATGCCATGGCGGGCCTGCTGCCCTTGGCGACGAACTTCGCCGAACGGCGCCTGCACCTGGGCTACCGCCGCGCCGTGCTGCAGGTCGATGGCCCCCTGGGCGAGGCGGGGACGATCTTTCTGGGCCATGAATTCCATTATTCCGTGGTCCGTGAGGAAGGTCCGGGCCAGGCCCTGTTCCGCTGCACCGACGCCGAAGGAACCGACCGGGGGCCGGCCGGGCTGGCGGCGGGACGCGTCGCCGGTTCCTTCATCCACCTGATCGACCGGGAGGCCTGATGGCGTTCTGGCTCGACAAGCCCTTGGCCCGCCTGACGCCGGAGGAATGGGAAAGCCTCTGCGACGGCTGCGGCAAGTGCTGCCTGGAGAAGCTGGAGGACGTCGACACCGGCGAAGTCGCCTATACGGAAGTCGCCTGCCGGCTGCTCGACCTGGAAACCTGCCGCTGCCGCAACTACGTGGAACGGCGCCGCTTCGTACCCGACTGCGTACCGCTGTCGCCGAAAAACGTGAAGAAGCTGCCCTGGATGCCCACCACCTGCGCCTATCGCCTGCTGACGGAAGGGAAGGACCTTCCGGCATGGCATCCGCTCGTCACCGGCGACCCCGAATCGGTCCATGGAGCCGGGCAGTCGGTGCGCGGGCGGGCGGTGGCGGAAAAGGACGCGGGGGCCCTGGAAGATCATGTCGTCGACTGGCCGGCCTGAGGTCGTCGTTCTCGACGGCCGGGAAATCCCGGTCCTGGTGACGCGCAACCGCCGGGCCCGGCGGATGATCTTGCGCCTGGCCCCCGAGATCGGCGGGGCCACGGTCACCCTCCCCTGGCACGTGCCGAAGGCGGCGGCCCTTGCCATGGTGCGGGAAAAGGCGGGCTGGCTGCTGGCCCGATTGAAGCGCCTGCCGCCTCGCGTGCCCTTCGCCGAAGGGGCGGAGATTCCCTGGCTGGGCGAGCCGCATCACATCCGCCACGCCCCCGGCCGGCGAGGCGGCGTCTGGCGGGAGGACGGGGAAATCCTGGTCGCCGGCCTGGCCGAGCATCTGCCCCGCCGCGTCGCCGACTGGCTGAAGCGGGAAGCCAGGCGGGAAATCGCCGAACGGGTGCGACGCAAGTCGCTGCTGCTGGGACGCCAGGCCGGAAGGGTGGCGGTGCGCGACACCCGCTCGCGCTGGGGGTCCTGCGCCGCGTCGGGGAACCTGAACTTCTCGTGGCGCCTGATCCTGGCGCCCGATTTCGTGCTCGACTACGTGGTGGCGCACGAGGTGGCCCACCTGAAGGTCAAGGACCACGGTCCCCGCTTCTGGCGCACGGTCGACGACCTCACCCCCCACGCCAAGGCCGCCCGCGCCTGGCTGAACCGGCACGGGACGGCCTTGCACGGGTACGGCTGATCAGACGTTTTTGCAGCCGTTGCGCCGGGCGTTGGGCACCGTCTTCTTCCAGCGCCACTCGCCCGCCTCCGTTTTGGAAAGTTGGGGGATAGACGGCCGGGACGGCGCTTTCGTGACGGCTCACGCCCCCCGGAAGTGCCCGATCACCGTCCAGGCGCCCAGCAGGATGAAGCCGATCCCGGCGATCAGCTTGAGCGGGATGCCTTCGATGTATTTGGCCCCGGCGGTGCCCACCAGGACGGCCAGGGCGGTCGAGGCGACCAGGGCGCCGGCGGCGGCCAGGAAGACGGCGAAGGGATGGTGTTTGCCCTCGGAGGCGAACAGCACCGTGGCGAGCTGGGTCTTGTCCCCCAGTTCGGCCAGGAAGACGGAAGCGAACACGGCGGCGATCTCGAACATGACGGCTAGACCCCTGATCTGGCATAAAGGCGGCCTCTCCTTACACCAATCGGACGGACGGCACAGCATGAAACAGGCGCAGCACGGCTTCCAGGTCCAGACCCGCGGTCCCGGCCTTTATGAGGTGACGGAAGAGGTCTCCGCCTGGGCGCGCGCCCAGGGCATGGAGTGCGGCCTGCTCACCCTGTTCTGCCGTCACACCTCGGCTAGTTTGGTGATTCAGGAGAACGCCGATCCCGACGTGCGACGCGACCTGGACGAATTCTTCCGCCGTCTGGTGCCGGAGAACGCTGGCTGGATACGTCATACCGTCGAGGGCCCCGACGACATGCCGGCCCATATCAAGGGGGCATTGACCCAGGTTTCCCTGTCCATCCCGGTGTCGGAAGGCCGGCTGGCGCTGGGCACCTGGCAGGGCGTCTACCTGTTCGAACATCGCAGCCGCGCCCACCTGCGCACCCTGGTGGCCCACCTGGCGGGGGAGTAGACGTCCTTTTGCCGGCGGGAATCCCGTGGTATCATGACCATGGCAGGACTTCCAAACCCATGAGAGCGATGAAGGCCGGAGAATTCAAGGCCAAGCGCCTGAAGGCGATGGACGAAGTGGCGGCCAGCGGCGAGCCCCTGGTGGTCACCAAGCGGGGAGTGCCCATCGTTCGCCTCGTTCCGGTCCGGGAGCGTCCGGATGCCCGCCGTTAGGGCTTTCTCACGCAGGAGTGATGGTTTCCGGGGCCGGCCCCCTGGTCCGGTGCGGGATATCCTCCTAGATTCACAAAGAGGGGCAATGCCGCCCCTTGAAGGAAGGACTCCATGATCGCCGCGCGCAATGTTCCCTCCGCCGAGTCCGGCTCGCCCGGAGCCTTCGACTTGGCCCATTGGCAATTGAACGAAGTCATCTACGTCCGGCCGGTCGCCACCACCCAAGGCCCGGCCTTTTCCGTCCATGCCGCCGACGGCACGCCGCTGTTCGTCGCCGGGTCCATGAATCAGGTGATGGAGGCAGCCCGCGAGAACGAGGTTCGCCTCGCCACCTTGCATTGATACCGGCCAACCCTCGATCCGACTCGTTGGCCGGTATCGGGCGGCCATTGCGGCCGCGGCCAAGCGCGCGGATGCGCGCGCCCGGCGAGGGCAAAGATGAAGATGCCAGCCGGTCAACTCATTGGCCGGTTGGTATGACCCGTCAGCAGGCCGGGCACTGCGCCTTGACGACCGGATGGCCTTCCTTGGTCCAGCGGACGATGCCGTCGGTCACGTTGTAGACCTTGGCGTAGCCCACCTTCTCACTGAGGAACTTGGACACCACCCGGGTGCGGTTGCCGGTGCGGCAGATCAGGATCACCGGTTCTTCCGGCTTGACGAAGGCGGAGAACTCCTTGCCGAATTCCGGGTTCACCTTGCCGCGCTTGTCGAAGAAGGTGATCAGCTTGCTGCCCTCGACGACACCGGTCTGGCGCCATTCCTCGTCACGGCGGATATCGACGATCTTCACACCCTTGGCCAGCAGTTCCTTGAGCTTGGCATTGTCGACGTCGTCGTACTTGGCCTCGGCGACGGCCAGCAGTTCCACCTCGAACCGCAGCGTCGCGTTGGGCGGAATGACGCCGCCCGCGCCTTCCGGACCGTAACCCAGTTCGGGCGGAATGGTCAGTTCGCGCTTGGCCCCGACCTTCATGCCTTCGACTCCCTTTTCCCAGCCGGGGATGACCTCGCCCGCCCCCAGGGTGAAGTCGAAGGGCTCCTTGCGGTCGCGGCTGGAGTCGAACTTCTTGCCGTCCATCAGCCAGCCCGTGTAATGGACGGTCACCGTGGCGCCCGGCTTGGCGACGGCACCCGTGCCGACGGCCAGTTCCTTGACGGCGACCTCGGGCCCGGCGGCACCGGCCGGCGGGGCCGCGAAAGCCAGAAGGGCCGCGAAGGCGAAGCGGACGGAGCGGAAGGTCATGGCGAGAATCCTTGGTTTCGGGATGGGAGGACGCTTATACACATAGGCCGCATCGCCCGCCAATCAATTGCAGGAGACCTTGCGACCATGCGTATTTTCATTCTGGCCCTGGCGGCTCTCCTCCTGGCCGATGGCGCGCGGGCCGACGGCGATGCCGTCGCCCACGCGGACACCGCCGTCGGCTTCTTCGACCGCACCTGTCTGAAGCACTTCCGCGACCACGACGGCCTGAAAAGAAAGGTGGGCGAGGGCGGGGAATGGTTCCTGCCGGTGATGAAGGGCGGCCTGGAGCAGGTCTTCCTGGGCGCCGCACCCGGCCAAGCCTGGCTGTTGCGCAAGGACCAGGGAACCTTCGCGCTGGCCTTGCGCGACGACGGCACCTGCAGCGTCTTCGCCCGGCGGGCCGACGAAATCCGCACCCTGGAGGCGTTGGAAAGACTGTTCAAGGGCGGCTTCTTCACCGCCACGGAAGTGGATTCCGACCACCAGACGGTCTTCACCCGCCGCTATTACGCGATCCGGGCGGGAGCCGAGACCTTGAACTTGGTGGTGTCCACCACCCGCGAGCCCAAGGCCCAGTTCCAGGCCGCCTTCTCCCTGTCCGCCCCCGGCCAGCCGCCCCAGCCGCCCGTCGTCGCCAAGTGAGGCGATCGCCATGACTCTGCAAGCCCTGGTGTTCGACGTCGACGGCACCCTCGCCGAAACCGAGGAAGCCCATCGTCTTTCCTTCAACGAGACCTTCCGCGAATCGGGCCTGCCCTGGGACTGGTCGGTGGCGGACTACGAACGCCTGCTGGGCACCACCGGCGGGCGCCAGCGCATCTTGCGCCACATGGCCGAGGTTGGTTTCGTCCCCCCCGGCGGGCAGGAGGCGGAAGCGTTCGCCCGGAAACTGCACGAACGCAAGACCGCGCTTTACAACGAACGCCTGCGCTCGGGCGGCGTGCCGTTCCGGCCGGGCGTGGTGCGCCTGATCCGCGAAGCCAAGGCGGCCGGCCTGAAGCTCGCCATCGCCACCACCACCAGCCCCGAGAATGTGTCCACCCTGCTGGCCGCCAGCGGCGGGCCGGAAGCCGGGGACTGGTTCGATGTCATCGGCGCCGGCAACTGCGTGCCCGCCCTGAAGCCGGCCCCCGACATCTATCTCTGGGTGCTGGAAAGGCTGGGCCTGCCTGCTGCCGCC
This sequence comes from Magnetospirillum sp. WYHS-4, assembly GCA_039908345.1. Lineage (NCBI taxonomy): Bacteria > Pseudomonadati > Pseudomonadota > Alphaproteobacteria > Rhodospirillales > Rhodospirillaceae > Magnetospirillum > Magnetospirillum sp. WYHS-4. The sequence continues at coordinate 25,051 of JAMOBD010000021.1, read as the reverse complement.
TGCCTGGCCCTGGAAGACTCCCGCAACGGCCTGCGCGCCGCCCTGGCCGCCGGGTTGCCCGTGGTCGCCACCGTTGCGACCTATACCCGCCACGACGACCTGACCGGGGCCCTGGCGGTAGTCTGCGATCTGGGCGATCCCGACGCGCCTTGCCGGCCGGTGGCGGCGGATATGCGGGGCAAGTCGTTTGTCGACTTGGCATTGCTTCGGTTCTGGCGGGAGTAGATCAATAATGCGAGATCATATCGTTCAATTGTAGTTACAAAATTTAGCAATCTGGTACTCTATCCCAACTGTACTTTTTGGCTTTGAAGGAGGGGGCTAGTTCATGTGCAACCTGACGAAATCCATGATCGCGGCGGCAATGGTCGCCATCCTGGCCGCCGTTTCCATTGTGCTGGATATCGTCGTTTCCGGCTTCGGCATCAAGACCGCGATGGCGCTGGGCGCGGTGGTTCTAGCCCTTCTGCCCATCTTCTTCCTGCGCAGGGTGGACACGGAGATCGCCCAGGCCCTGGCGGTCTGCAAGGCCATCGACAAGGGCGACTTCGAGGCCCGCATCGTGCTTTCCGACGCCAAGGGCCGCATGGGCGACCTGCACAAGACCCTCAACAACATGATCGACCGCACCGACGCCTTCGTGCGCGAATCGGGCGCCGCCATGGAATACGTGGCCCAGAACCGTTACTTCCGCCGCATCATCGAGAAGGGCACGACGGGAGCCTTCACCAGCGGCGCCCGTACGGTCAACGCGGCTATCGGCGCCATGAACGGCAAGGTCGCCAACTTCCGCAAGGTCGCGGACGCCTTCGAGGCATCGGTGCAGAAGGTGGTCGGCACCCTGGCTTCGGCCGCCACCGAACTGCAGGCCTCGGCCGGGGCCATGGAAAGCACCGCCTCGACCACCAGCCGCCAGGCCACCGTGGTGGCGAACGCCGCCGAAGGCGCGGCACAGAACGTCCAGACCGTGGCCGCGGCAACCGAGGAGCTTTCGGCCTCGGTCGAGGAAATCACCCGCCAGGTCAACCAGTCGGCCGACGCCTCCCAGGAGGCCATGACGCGCACCGAGCGCACCAACATGCAGATCAAGGGGCTGGCTGCCGCCGCCCAGAAGATCGGCGAGGTGGTCAACCTGATCACCGATATCGCCGACCAGACCAACCTGCTGGCGCTCAACGCCACCATCGAGGCGGCCAGGGCGGGCGAGGCCGGCAAGGGCTTCGCCGTCGTCGCCTCGGAGGTGAAGAACCTGGCCAACCAGACCGCCAAGGCGACCGAGGAAATCTCGGGCCAGATCGGCGGCATCCAGTCGGCCACCCAGGACGCGGTGAACGCCATCGACGAAATCACCCGTTCCATGGCCGGCATCAAAAATGCCGCGACCACCATCGCCGCCGCGGTCGAGGAACAGGGCGCCGCCACCCGCGAGATCGCCCAGAGCGTCCAGCAGGCTTCACAGGGCACCACCGAGGTGACCTCCAACATCGTCGACGTCACCGCCGCCGCCACCGAGACCGGCCATGCCGCCGGCGAAGTTCTCCAAGCCGCCGCCGAACTGTCCGAGCAAGCCGAAAACCTGCGCCGTGCCGTGGACGGTTTCCTGTCCGAACTCCGTAAAGTCGTCTGAGAGGAACCCCTTACCATGGTGCAAGCGACCTTTCTCACCGGTGTCGAGCGGACCTTCGCCGAACACGAGATCATCGTCAGCAAGACGGACCTGAAGGGCCGTATCACCTACGGCAACGAGGTCTTCTTCCGTATGGCCGGCTATACCGAGAGGCAGGCCATCGGCCAGCCCCACAGCATGATCCGTCATCCCGAGATGCCGCGTTGCGTCTTCAAGCTGCTCTGGGACACCATCCAGGGCGGCCACGAGATATTCGCCTATGTGGTCAACCGCTCGGCCAACGGCGACCATTACTGGGTGCTGGCCCACGTCACCCCGAGCCGCGACGGTTCGGGCAACCTGGTAGGCTACCATTCCAACCGCCGGGTGCCCAACCGGACGGTGCTGACATCCACTATCATCCCCCTCTACAACCAGCTCCTGCAGGAAGAGAACCGGCATTCCAACGCCAAGGACGGCATGAACGCCTCCCACGCCATGCTGGTGAACCTGCTGAAGGACAAGGGCATGCGGTACGACGAGTTGATCTTCGCCCTGGGCACCTGAAGTTCATCCGCGCCGCCATCAAGGCGGTCAGGTTTCTTGCTCGGAACCCGACCGTAGCCGTTCGATAGCCCGGCGCTCCTTCTTTGTCGGGCGGCCGGTGCCAGCGGCCCTCAAGGCCGGAGAGCCGGGATTCGGCGGCTTGGCCCTAGGCGGGTCCAGATCCTTGTAGAGTCCTTGGGCTTCCGGCGCCGGACCGCGCCGGGTGCCGAGGGCGACGACCCGGATCACCCGAATATGGGGCCCCAAGGGAAACGTCAGCACATCGCCCGGCTTGACCAAGGCATGGGCCTTGCCGGTCGGGGTGCCGTTCAGGCGGAAGCCGCCGGCCGTGCAGGCCTTGCCGGCCAGGGTCCGGCTCTTGAAGAAACGGGCATGCCAGAGCCACTTGTCGATTCGCAAGCCGCCCCCGGTCACGGCCGCCGGCAGTTGAGGGCGGCGTGAAGGGTCTCCGGCGCGATCTTCGCTCCCTTGATGTTGACCCGCCAGAGTTCCGCCGCCGTCAGGTCGGCACCCGTCAGGTCGGCGCCCCGCAGGTCCGCTTCCGTCAGGTCCGACCCGGCCAGCAGGGCGCTGCACAACTTGGTGTTCAGCAGCACGGAAAACACCAGGTTGGCGCCCCTCAGGTCGGCGCCCGAGAGGTTGGCTCCCGTCAGGTTGGCGCCGCGCAGGTCGGCGTTCTGCAGGTCGGCGCCCTGCAGGTCCAGGTCCCTGAGGTCCTGCCCGCCCAGCATGGCCCGGGTGCCCTGGGCGCCCCGCGACCGGCCCCACAGCATGTGGGCCTCGAGCACTACATCCAACTGCCGTTGATCCATGGTTTTGGCCTCCCCGACCAAGGCGGCCATTATCCGCCCGCCGAGGGCCGCTTGACAAGCGGCGCGGGGAATGGTCCTTCTCCGGCTTCCCCAACGGACGGAACCCCCATGACCGAACTGCGCAACATCGCCATCATCGCTCACGTCGACCACGGCAAGACCACCCTGGTGGACGAACTTCTGAAGCAGGCGGGAACCTTCCGCACCGGCCAGCAGGTGGCCGAACGCGCCATGGACTCCAACGAACTGGAGCGCGAACGCGGCATCACCATCCTGGCCAAGTGCACCTCGGTGGAATGGAAGGGAATCCGGGTCAACATCGTCGACACGCCGGGGCACGCCGATTTCGGCGGCGAGGTGGAGCGCATCCTGGGCATGGTGGACGGCGTGATCCTGCTGGTGGATGCCGCCGAAGGCCCCATGCCGCAAACCAAGTTCGTCACCATGAAGGCCTTGAAGCTGGGGCTCCGGCCCATCGTGGTCATCAACAAGGTGGACCGCCCCGACGCCCGCATCGACGAGGTGCACGAGGAGGTCTTCGACCTTTTCGCCGCCCTGGACGCCAACGACGAACAGCTCGATTTTCCGCTGCTTTACGCCTCGGGCCGCAATGGCTGGGCCAGCACCGACCAGAACCAGCAGGGCGGCGACCTGACGCCGATGTTCGACTGCATCGTCTCCCACGTGCGCCCGCCCAAGGTGGAGGAAGGCCCCTTCCGCATGCTGGTCACCACCCTGGAATCCGATCCCTTCCTGGGCCGGGTCCTGACCGGGCGGGTGTTTTCGGGCAGCCTGCCTCCCAACGCCACCATCAAGGCGCTCAGCCGCGACGGCCGCGAGTTGGAACGCACCCGCGTGACCAAGATCCTGGCCTTCCGCGGCTTGCAGCGGATGGCGGTTCCATCGGCCGACGCGGGCGACATCGTGGCCCTGTCGGGGCTTCAGGTGGCGACGGTGGCCGACACCCTTTGCGCGCTGGAAGTCGCCGAGCCGATCAAGGCCAATCCCATCGACCCGCCGACCCTGACGATGACCTTCACCATCAACGATTCGCCCCTGGCGGGCCAGGAAGGCGACAAGGTGACCTCACGGGTGATCCGCGACCGCCTGTTGCGCGAGGCGGAAGGCAATGTCGCCATCCGCATCGCCGAAAGCCCCGACAAGGACGCCTTCGAGGTGGCCGGGCGCGGCGAATTGCAGTTGGGCGTGCTGATCGAGACCATGCGCCGCGAGGGCTTCGAGCTGTCCATCAGCCGGCCGCGCGTGCTGCTGCGCAAGGATGAAACCACCGGCGAGACCCTGGAGCCCCTGGAGGAAGTCCAGGTCGACGTGGACGAGGCCTTCGCCGGCATCGTCGTCGAGGCGATCAGCGTCCGCAAGGGCGAGTTGAAGGAAATGCGCCCCTCGGGCGGCGGAAAGACCCGCCTGGTCTTCCTGGCGCCGTCGCGGGGCCTGATCGGCTATCACGGCGAGTTCCTCACCGAAACCCGGGGCACCGGCGTGATGAGCCGCGTCTTCCATTCCTACGGGGCCTTCCGTGGCACGGTGCCCGGCCGGCGCAACGGCGTGCTGATCTCGAACGGGGACGGCAATTCGGTAGCCTACGCGCTGAACACCCTGGAAGGGCGGGGTCCGCTGTTCATCGATCCGGGCATCCGGGTCTACCAGGGCATGATCATCGGCGAGCATACCCGGGACAACGACCTGGACGTCAACCCTCTGAAGGCCAAGCAGCTGACCAACATCCGCGCCGCCGGCAAGGATGACGCCATCCGCCTGACGCCGCCCCGGCGCATGAGCCTGGAACAGGCCATCGCCTACATCGGCGACGACGAACTGGTGGAAGTGACGCCCAAATCCATCCGGCTGCGCAAGCGCTACCTGGACCCCAACGAGCGCAAGAAGGCGGAAAAGGCGGCGGAGATCGAAAGGCGGTAGACATGACGACGATCTCTTGTCCCTGCGGCTCAGGCCAAGGATTCGATACCTGTTGCGGTCCCTTGATCGCGGGCGCGCCGGCCCCTACGGCCGAAGCGCTGATGCGGTCCCGCTACAGCGCCTTCGTGCACCGGACCTTCGACTACCTGGAGCGGACCCACGCCCCGGAGATCCAGGGAGATTTCAGCCGCTCCGCGGCCGAAAGCCTGGCCGATCAGGTGGAATGGCTGGGACTGGAAATCCGCGGCGTGGAAGGCGGCGGACCCGACGATCAGACGGGCGCCGTGGAATTCGCCGCCCGCTTTTCCCGTCAAGGCCAGGAACAGATCCATCACGAATTGGCCAGCTTCCGGCGCGAGCAGGGAATCTGGGTCTACGTCGACGGCAAGATGAATCCCAAGCCGCCGCCACGCCACGTGGTCAAGGTGGGCCGGAACGATCCCTGCCCTTGCGGGTCGGGAAAGAAGTACAAGAAGTGTTGCGGCACCTGATGCCATGGCGGAACGGCATTTTACCTGCACGGCCTGCGGCAAGTGCTGTTACGGCTGGCTGCCCCTGACTCTCGACGAAGCCCTGGTCCACGCAGGCCGCTTTCCTCTCGTGCTCGTCTGGACGCCCCTGCGTCAAGGGGCGCGGGCGTTCTCCCTGACCGCGCGACTGGGAACCACCGTTCGGCTGGGCAAGAGGAAGGAGTTTGCCGTCGGCGTCGTGCCGACCTCCTATATTCCGCCGGCGCTGGCCTGTCCCGCCCTGACGACGGACGGGCTTTGTGCCATCCAGGATGTCAAACCCACGCGCTGCCGCACCATGCCCTTTTCGGCTTACCGGGAAGAAGCCGACCAAAGGGACCTGCTGGTTCCCCGGCCCGGCTGGGACTGCGACGTCTCAGCCGCCGCTCCGGTGGCTTATCGTGACAAGGAAATCGTGTCCCGTCAGGACTTCGACCGGGAGCGCAAGGCGCTATTGGATCAGGCCCCGATCTTAAGGCGCTATGCCGATTGGCTTTTGGCCGCCAGTCCGCCGCTGATGGAGAATCTCCTGAAGATGGCAGCCAAACCGGCCGGAGGGCACGTGATCGTCAATTTCGCCACGCTGCTTCCCCACCTTCCCAAGGTCGATATGGGCGACTTCACGGCGAAGCAGGCTCCCCTGATGGTGGAATTCGCGGCCCGGACGGCCGGTATCGCCGCCCTGACCGACTACCATCGCCGCTACCGGGAATGCGCTGCCGAGCTGGGTGCCCGGTAAATTTCCCACTGGTCTTGCTGCAACGCAGCATTATAATTCCGGGCTTTCCCAAGGAGGGCCCGGCACATGGATATTTCCAAGATCCCGGTGGGCAAGAACCCGCCGTACGATGTCAACGTGGTTATCGAGATCCCGGTGGGCGGCAGCCCGGTCAAGTACGAACTGGACAAGAAGTCGGGCGCCATGTTCGTCGACCGCTTCCTGCACACGGCGATGTACTACCCGTTCAACTACGGTTTCATCCCCCACACTTTGTCGGAAGACGGCGATCCCATCGACGCCGCGGTGCTGGGCAACGTGCCGGTGGCGCCCGGCGTCGTCATCCGCTCGCGGCCCATCGGGGTACTGTTGATGGAAGACGAAGCCGGCCTGGACGAGAAAATGCTCTGCGTCCCCGTCGACGACCTGCATCCCTACTACGCCAACGTCGCTTCCTACCGTGACCTGCCGGCCATCCTGCTGGAACAGATCGCCCACTTCTTCGGCCACTACAAAGACCTGGAAAAGGGCAAGTGGGTCCAGGTCAAGCGCTGGGGCGAAAAGGAAGAGGCCCTGGACCTGATCCGCGAAGGCGTCCGGCGCGCCGGCGGCACCATGGTGGAGAATCCCGGCCGTGACAACGAGGTGGTCGGCGATCCCGCCAAGAAGGACAAGAAGTCCAAGAAGAAGAAATAGCCTACCGCCGCTTGGCCGCCGCCTCGTGGGCGGCCAGGGCGGCCATGGTCACCATGTTGGAGACCGTGGCGCCCATGGTGACGATCTGGGCCGGCTTCGACAGCCCGATCAGCAACGGGCCGATCACCGTCGCCCCGCCCAGGATCTGCACCAGTTGCGCCGACAGCGTCGCCGAATTCAGGCCCGGCATGACCAGCACGTTGGCCGGTCCCGACAGGCGGCTGAAGGGGTAGGCCTCGGCCATCAGTTCGTGGCTGAGCGCGACCTCGGCGTTCATTTCGCCGTCGTATTCGAAGTCGGCTTCCGAGGCGTCCAGGATGCGCACCGCCTCGTGGATGGTCTTCACCCGGTCGGGCATCACCTGGCCGAAGTTGGAGAACGAGACCAGGGCCACCCGCGGTTCGTGGCCCAGGCGCCGCACCTCGGCCGCCGCCTGGTGGGCGATGGCGGCCAACTGGCGCGAATCGGGCAGCGCATGCACCGCTGTATCGGCGACGAACACCGTCCGCCCGTGCGAGAACAGCATGGACAGGCCGAAAATCACCCGCGCCCCCGGCTTGGGGTCCAGGGCCTTGGTGATTTCGTCCAGCGCCGTATGGTAGGTGCGGGTCAGGCCGGTGACCATGGCGTCGGCCTTGCCCAGCGCCACCATGCAGGCGGCGAAGAAGTTGCGGCCCCGGTTGACCATCCGCTGGCAGTCGCGCAACAGGTAGCCCTTGCGCTGCAGGCGGCCGTACAGATAGTCGATGTAGTCACGGGTATCGGTGTCCAGGCGGGCGTTATGGATCTCGATACCCTCCACGCCGGTGAAGCCCAGGCGTTCCATGGCCTGGGCGATGCGGTCCTCCTCGCCCACCAAAACCGGCGTGCCGTAGCCGGCGTTCAGGAAGGCCACGGCGGCGCGGACGGTCTTTTCCTCCTCGCCTTCGGCGAAAACGACACGCTGCGGGTTGGCCTGCACTTCCTGCAGGATGGCGTTCAGGCTGCCTACCGTGGGATCGAGTCGGGCCGACAACTCGGCGGCGTAGGCCCCCATGTCCATGACCGGCCGCCGGGCGATGCCGGAATCCATGGCGGCCCGCGCCACCGCCAACGGCACGGCGGTGATCAGGCGCGGATCGAAGGGGGCGGGAATCAGGTATTCTGGACCGTAACGCAGATGGCCGCCCGAATAGGCGGCGCCCACCTCGTCGGGCACGTCCTGGCGGGCCAGTTCGGCGATGGCACGGGCGGCCGCCAGCTTCATCTCGTCGTTGATGGTGCGGGCCCGCACGTCCAGCGCGCCCCGGAAAATGTAGGGAAAGCCCAGTACGTTGTTGATCTGGTTGGGATAATCTGACCTGCCGGTAGCCACGATGGCCTCGGGCCGCACCGCCTTGACGTCTTCCGGCAGGATTTCAGGGTCCGGATTGGCACAGGCGAAAACGATGGGCTTGGACGCCATGCCGGCGACCATCTCGGGCGTCACCGCGCCCTTGACCGAGAGGCCGAGGAACATGTCGGCGCCTTCCATGGCCTCGATCAGGGTCCGGGCCTTGGTCGCGATGGCATGGGCCGACTTCCACTGGTTCATGCCCTCGGTGCGCCCCTGGTAGACCACGCCCTTGGTATCGCAGAGGGTGACGTTCTCGTGGCGGACGCCGTGGCGCTTTATCAGTTCGACGCAGGCGATGGCCGCCGCGCCGGCCCCGTTGACCACCAGCTTGAGGTCGCCCGGGTCGCGCCCCGTCAGGTCGCAGGCGTTGATGACGCCGGCCAGCGTGATGATCGCCGTGCCGTGCTGGTCGTCGTGGAAGACCGGAATATCCATCAACTCGCGCAGGCGCTGCTCGATGATGAAGCATTCCGGGGCCTTGATGTCTTCCAGGTTGATGCCGCCGAAGGTGGGGCCCAGGAAGCGCACGCAGTTGACGAATTCGTCCACGTCGCGGGTATCGACCTCCAGGTCGATGGCGTCCACGTCGGCGAAGCGCTTGAACAGCACCGCCTTGCCTTCCATCACCGGCTTGCCCGCCAGTGCTCCCAGGTCGCCCAAACCCAGCACCGCCGTGCCGTTGGAGATGACGGCCACCAGGTTGCCCTTGGCGGTGTAGTCGTAGGCGGTGGACGGGTCCTTTTCGATTTCCAGGCAGGGCGCGGCGACGCCCGGCGAATAGGCGAGCGACAGGTCGCGCTGGGTGGTGAGCGGCTTGGTGGGATGGATCTCGATCTTGCCGGGCCGGCCCGAGGCATGCAGGCGCAAGGATTCCCGCGCCAGCACGGCGCTCGGTTTGTCGTCGTCCATTCCCTTGCCCCCTTTGTCAGGCATGTTCGTGCAGATGGACGTTGGCGCCGCCGTGGGCGGTCAACAGGCCGATGGCCGTATGTTCCCGCTCCGGCGTCTCGGCGCTTACCCAGAGAATGACGCTGCCGGCGGTGAGCGCGCGGGCGAAGTCGTCGGTGTGGGGGGTCGAAGTCACCTCGCCCACCACTTCCTTCAACGCCATGCCGGCGGTCGCCGCGCCAACCACGCCGGCGATGGTGGCGGCGAACGGCCCGCCGAACAGGAAGATGGCGCCGGACGCGACCAGCGGTACCTCGAACTTGATCTCGCCCACCAGGGCGGTCAGCACGTCGCCCCAGGGCTTACCCGGCTTGCCGGCGGCGTCCAGGGATTCGTGGGAGCCGAGCACGCTCAGGTCGGCACGCTCGAACCCGACTTCCAGCAGGGCGTTGACGGCGGATTCGAAGGACTGGCGGTCGGCGAACAAGCCGACGACCTCGCGGGTGGGAATGGCGGCGGTATCGGTCACGGGTCCCCCATGGACGATGTTGTTTCGCCCATATTGCACGAGGACGAGCGGGATTCATAGTCTTCCCCCACGCCGCCGTGCTAAGGTCCCCGCACCCTCAGCAAGACGACCCCGCCGTGACCGACGACAGCCTTTCCGACGCGCAAGTGACCCCGATGATGGCCCAATACCTGGCCGTCAAGCGGGATTATCCCGACGCGCTGCTGTTCTACCGCATGGGGGACTTCTACGAACTGTTCTTCGACGACGCGGCCAAGGCGTCGGCGGCGTTGGACATCGCGCTGACCAAGCGCGGCCGGCACCTGGGCGAGGACATCCCCATGTGCGGGGTGCCGGTGAAAAGCCACGAGGCCTATCTGTCGCGCTTGATCCGCCGGGGTTTCCGGGTGGCGGTCTGCGAGCAGATGGAAGACCCCGAGGAGGCCCGCAAGCGGGGCGCCAAGTCCGTGGTCAGGCGCGACGTCATCCGGGTCATCACGGCGGGCACGCTGACCGAGGACAGCCTGCTGGATGCGCGGCGCCACAACTATCTGGCCGCCTTGGCCGAAGTTCGGGGCGACTTGGCGGCAGCCTGGATCGACGTCTCCACCGGCGACTTCCAGACCCAGGCCACCGACCGCGCTTCCCTGGCCGCCCTGCTGGCCCGGGTGGGGCCGGGCGAGCTTCTGGTCCCCGACGTCCTGTTGTCGAAACCCGACTTGGCGGACCTGTTCCGCGACTGGCGCGACCGCCTGACCCCCCAGCCTGCCGCCCGGTTCGATTCGGAGAACGGGCGCCGACGGCTGGAGACCCTTTTCCAGGTCAAGGTGCTGGATGCCTTCGGCGACTTCGGGCGGGCCGAACTGGGCGCCGCCGGGGCCCTGGTCGACTATATCGAACTGACCCAGAAAGGCCGCCTGCCGCGCCTGAATGCGCCGCGCCGCCTCGCCCTGGGGGCGGTGATGGAAATCGACGCCGCCACGCGGCGCAACCTGGAACTGACCGAGACCCTGTCCGGTGGACTCAAGGGCAGCCTGCTGGCCACTCTCGACCGCACCGTCACCGGGGGCGGAGCGCGGCTTCTGGCGTCCCACCTGGGGGCGCCGCTGACCGATCCGGCGGCCATCGACCGCCGCCTCGACATGGTCCAGTTCTTCGTGGAACGGGAACGTCTGCGTTCGGGGCTGCGCGAGATGTTGGCCCGCTGCCCGGATATCGAACGTGCCCTGTCGCGTCTGACCCTGGGGCGCGGCGGCCCGCGCGACCTGGCGGCCATGCGCGACGGCCTGGGGCTTACCGGAAGGCTGCGCCTGCATCTCTATTCGGAAGGCTTCGGGGGCCTGCCGCAAGGCCTGGAGGCGACCTTGGAGGCTCTGGGCCAGCACGACGCCCTGGTCGAGCGCCTGACCGGTGCCCTGGGGCCCGATCTGCCCCTGCTGGCCCGCGACGGGGGCTTCATCGCGCCCGAATATTCGCCGCGCCTGGACGAGTTGCGCACCTTCCGCGACGAAAGCGTCCGGGTCATCGCCGGCATGCAGGCCCGCTATGCGGAACGGACCGGCATCGCCACCTTGCGCATCAAGCACAACAACGTGCTGGGCTATTTCATCGAGGTGCCGGCCAAGCAGGCGGACAAGATGCCCTGCGGTCCGGGCGATCCCTTCATCCACCGCCAGACCATGGCCGGTGCCATGCGCTTCAACACGGTGGAACTGGGCGAGTTGGAAGGGAAGATGGCCAGCGCCGCCGGGCAAGCCTTGGCCTTGGAGGAGGACCTGTTCCGCGAACTGGTGAGCGAGGCGATCGGGCGGGCGGACGCGGTGGCGGCGGCAGCCCGCGCCCTGGCCGCTCTCGACCTGGCGGCAGCCCTGGCGGAACTGGCGGTGGAACGGCGCCACGTGCGTCCGACGGTCGATTCCAGCCGCGATTTCCACATCGTCGGCGGCCGCCATCCGGTGGTCGAGGCGGCGCTGGAGGAAACCGGGTCCGGCGCCTTCGTCGCCAACGGCTGTACCTTGAACCCGGACGGCCGGCTGTGGCTGCTCACCGGCCCCAACATGGCGGGCAAGAGTACCTTTTTGCGTCAGAACGCCCTGATCGCCCTGATGGCGCAGATGGGCGCCTTCGTGCCGGCGGAAAGCGCCCGCATCGGGGTGGTGGACCGGCTGTTCTCGCGGGTCGGCGCCGCCGACGACCTGGCGCGCGGGCGGTCGACCTTCATGGTCGAGATGGTGGAAACGGCGACCATCCTCAACCAGGCGGGTGAACGGGCCCTGGTGATCCTGGACGAGATCGGACGCGGCACCGCCACCTTCGACGGCCTGTCCATCGCCTGGGCGGTGGTCGAGCATCTGGCCCAGGCGAACCGTTGCCGGGCCCTGTTCGCCACCCACTATCACGAACTCACCCACCTGGCCGCCCGCCTGGACGGGCTGGCCTGCCACACCATGCGGGTCAAGGAATGGCAGGGCGAGGTGGTGTTCCTGCACGAAGTGGCGCCGGGCGCCGCCGACCGGTCCTACGGCATCCACGTGGCGCGCCTGGCCGGCCTGCCCAAGGCGGCGGTGGACCGGGCGGAGGAAGTGCTGGCGACCTTGGAACAGGGCGATTCCTCGGGCGCGGTGGCGCGTCTGGCCGACGATCTGCCCCTGTTCGCCGCCGCCCGCGCCGCCCCCCCGCCCGCGGCACCACCCAAGCCGTCGCCAGCCGAGGAAGCCCTCCGGGCGCTCAACCCCGACGACCTCAGTCCCCGCGAGGCGCTGGAGGCGCTGTACCGGCTGAAGGGGCTGCTCTGTAGGCAGGTTACTCCGCCGCAGGCTTGCGGGGCTCGTAGGGATGCATGAGGGCGGTGAAGCGCTGGTCCATGGACTGGAGCCACTGGCCCTGGCCCTCGATCCGCCCTTCCAGCCTTGCCAAGCGTTCGTTCATGGCGGCTTGACCATCCATCAGCTTCGCCAGCATGGGCTCCAGCCGGGCCAGGGTGGCCTTGATGTCCGCAATGTCGCGATCCGTATCGGTCATGCATCGATCATAGCGGGGAACGCGGCCGCCGTCATCCGCGGAATGCTCGCCCGCGCCCTACAGGGACTGCAGCGGCCGTCTTGGGATGTTGCGGGTGTCGTAGTCGAGGAAGCCCAGCAGCATCTGGGTGCCCAGGATCACCGGCAGGCCGGCCAGCAGGACCGTGCCGGCGGTGGCCGGGATGCCGGTCGCCTCGCTCTGCCACCAGCGGAAACCGCCGTAGGCCAAGCCGAACAGGAACAGCAGCTTGCCCAGCACCAGTTCGATGGAGGCGATGTTGAAGTCGCGCAGGAAGTAGGAATAGAAGATCCGCTTCATGATGTTGCGGACATGCTTGGCGGCGAATTCCGCCAGCGTGCGACCCAGGCGGATGTGGCTGGTCTCGGTGCCGTAGCGGGCCGCCATCGGCACGTCTTCCACCACCGCGCGGGCCAGATAGAGCCGGAACAGCATGTCCGATTCGAAGAAATAGGACCGGCTGATCTTGTCGAAGGGCAGGCGGCGGGCGGCGGCGGCGTGGATGGCGGTGAAGCCGTTGGTGGGATCGAAGACGTCCCAGTAGCCGCTGGACAGCTTGGTGGCGAAGGACAGGGCCAGATTGCCGAAGATTCGGTAGCCGGGCATCTGTTCCAGGCCGGCCAAGTCGTGGAAGCGGTTGCCCTTGGCGTAGTCGGCGCGGCCCTTCAGCACCGGCGCCGCGATGGCGCCGATCAGGGCCGGGTCCATCTGGCCGTCGCCGTCCAGCTTGACCATCGCTTCGGCACCCAGATCCAGGGCCCGCTGGTAGCCGGTCAGCGTCGCCCCGCCGACCCCCTGGTTGCGTTCGTGAACAAGGACCTCGACGCGCGGATCGCGGCAGGACTCGCGCACGAAGGCTCCGGTGCCGTCGGGGCAGGCGTCGTCGACGACCAGGATATGGTCGACTTCCGGCCCGATGCGCTCCAGCACATCGAGGATATGGGCCTTCTCGCGGAAGCAAGGGATGACGACGGCAAGTTTCATGGCGCCAGGATAATCGGGGAAGCGGGGGACGAGCAAGACCGGGCCTCGCTTCCGGATGGACCCCGTGCTATAGAACCGGGAGGATCGGGGAGGGGGAAATGGCGGAAGGCGGTTCGAACAACTTGGCGGGGGTCGACCTTCTGGCCGGCCTGAGCGCCGACGAACGACTGGCGGTCGAGCAGGCCTGCCGCTGGAAGCGTTACGCGCCGCAGGAACAGATCATCGATCGCCAGAGCGACACGCGCGATATCTGCTTCGTGGTGCGCGGCCGTGTACGGGTGGTGAATTACTCGTTGTCCGGACGGGAGATCACCCTGGACGACATCGCCGAGGGCAACTACTTCGGCGAGTTGGCCGCCCTCGACGGCCAGCCCCGGTCCGCCAGCGTCATGGCCTTGACCGAATGCCTGATCGCCACCCTGCCGCCCGATCACTTCCTCAAGACCCTCGAGCGCCATCCGGCCATGGCGCTCAAGGTGATGCGGCGTTTGGCCAACGTGGTCCGCGTGTCGACCGACCGCATCATGGACCTCAGCACCCTGGGCGCCAACAACCGGGTGCATGCCGAACTGCTGCGCCAGGCCCGCACCAACATGACCGGCGAAAACAGCGCCGTCATCAAGCCGATCCCGGTGCACGGCGACATCGCCAGCCGGGTCAGCACCACCCGCGAGACCGTGGCCCGGGTGATGAACGATCTGGCCCGCCAGAAAGTGCTGGAGCGCAAGAAGGACTGCTTGGCGATTCCCGATGTGGAGCGTCTGCAGGACTTGGTCGAGGAAGTGCGGGGCGAGTGACCCCCGTTTCCGTGATCGGTTTCACAGACGCCGGCCGGTCGTCGCGGCATGATCGTCCCGACCCACGCGGATGGGAGGGCGTCATGGATAATCTGAAGGCATTCGGCGTTGCGCTGTCGCTTCTGGTGTTGGCCTGGGCCACGGGTGCCGGCTTCGATATGACGAGTTTCTGACGGACCGGCCGGCCCGTTTGACTCGGGGCGGCGAATCCTCCATGATCTTCCGAGGCTTGCGGAGGGAACCGGGAAATCCGGACCTGGGGCAGGGAAGTTCGTGGTGCGCGGGAGCGGCCGATGTCGAAGACCATCCTGATCGTCGAAGACAACGATCTGAATATGAAGCTGTTCAACGACCTTCTGCAGGCGCACGGCTACAATACCGTGCAGACCAAGGATGGCCGTTCCGCCGTCGACTTGGCCCGCGAACACAGGCCGGACCTGATTCTGATGGATATCCAGTTGCCGGAAATTTCGGGGCTGGAAATCACCCGCATCCTGAAGGGCGACGACGCCCTGAAGGCCATACCGGTGATCGCGGTGACCGCCTTCGCGATGAAGGGCGACGAAGAGAAAATCCGCGAAGGCGGCTGTAACGGGTACATCGCCAAGCCGATCTCGGTGCCCAGCTTCCTGCAGACCATCGCCCAGTTCCTCGGCTGAGCCGGATTGGGGCGGCAGGCGCATGTCCGCAAGAATCCTCGTAGTCGACGACATGCTGCCCAGCCTCAAGATGCTGGCGGCAAAACTGTCGGCGGAATACTACGAGGTCCATACCGCCAATAATGGGCAAGCGGCCCTGGACGCCGTGCCCGAGGTCAATCCCGATCTCGTGCTGCTCGATGTCATGATGCCGGGGATGGACGGTTTCGAGGTCTGTCGGCGCATCAAGGCCGATCCCACCACCACCCACATCCCGGTGGTCATGGTGACGGCGCTCAGCGGCACCGACGACCGCGTGCGCGGCCTGGATGCCGGAGCCGACGATTTCCTGACCAAGCCGGTGGTCGACACCACCTTGTTCGCCCGCGTTCGCTCCCTGGTGCGGCTCAAGCGCATGCTCGACCAGTGGCGACTGCGCGAGGAGACCACCCAGAGCCTCGGGCTGGCGCTGGGGCTGGAACCCGATCCCACCCACGGCGGCGACGCGCGGGTGGTGCTGGTGGACGGCAGCGCCATCGAGGCGGAGAACGTTCGCCGATTCCTGGCCGCGGACCATAATGACACCACGGTCCTGAACCCCAGCGGCGATCTGCCCGAGGCGGTGGCGGCGGTCAACCCCGACGTGGTCCTGATCGGCCTGGAAGGCGACCGTGAAGGGCCCCTGCGCCTGGCCTCGCAGCTGCGCTCGTTCGAGGCCACGCGCCAGACGCCGATCCTTCTGATTGGCGACGACGACGACATGGACCGCCTGATAAAGGCCCTGGAATTGGGGGTCAACGACTACCTGCTACGGCCCATCGAGACCCACGAGTTGTTGGCGCGGGTGCGTACCCAGGTCAAGCGTAAGCGCTACCAGGACCGGCTGCGCACCAACTTCCTGCATAGCCTGTCGCTGGCGCTCACCGACAGCCTGACCGGACTGCACAACCGCCGCTACCTCCAGGTCCACCTGGAGGCGATCCTCAAGCGGATGGCGGGGGCGGGCAAGCCGGTCAGCCTGCTGATGGCCGACATCGACCACTTCAAGCAGGTCAACGACACCCTCGGACACCCGGTGGGCGACGAGGTATTGGTCGAAATGGCCGGGCGCATCGGCCGCAACATCCGCGGCTTCGACATGGCGGCGCGTTACGGCGGCGAAGAATTCGTGGTGGTGATGCCCGACACCTCGCTGGCGGTGGCGGTGGCGGTGGCCGAACGGCTGCGCGCCAAGGTAGCCGCCGAACCTTTCCGCCCCAGGGGGCTGGACAAGGACTTGGCGCTGACGGTCAGCATCGGGGTGGCGGAGAATCCGCTGGGCAGCTTGGATTGCGACGCCCTCATCCGGGCCGCCGACGTCGCGCTCTACGAAGCGAAAAACGGCGGTCGCGACCGCGTCGTCCCCGAACCCGGCGAAGGCATCGTGCCGACGGGCGAGATCATTCCCGGCTGACCTACTTCTCCAGCGCCCGCGCCTTCTTGTAGGCTTCCAGGGATTTCATCGGCTCGCCCAGCACATCGTAGGCGCGGCCCAGCCGTTCCCAGCCGTCCTTATCGCCGGGATTCTCCTTCAGACGGCTTTCCAGGCGTTCCACCATCTGACGGATGAAGGCCTGCTGTTCTTCGGCGCTCATCTCGGCCGGAGCGGCGGCGGACGGCGCCGGCGCCTCGCCCTGGATGCGCGGCTTGACCGCATCGGGGCCCAGGCCCAGCTTTTCGGTCGCCGCCGCCAGACTTTGCCTGACCTGCGCCAGCCAGGGCGCATCCGGCGGGGAAACCGCCACCAGATCGGTCCATTCCTGCACGGCGCCCTTAAGATCGCCCTTCCGGCCCAGGCTGGCGCCCTTGTAGAAGTAGGGACGCGGGTCCTGCGGGTCCTTGGCGCGCACCTCCTCGAACAGGACGAGGGCCTGGTCGGGAATGGCGTCACCGCCGCCGGCCTGGACCAGGGCTTCGGCATAGTCGCCGACGATTTCCGGCTGGCGGTTCGACAATTCCACCGCCCTGGCATAGGCCTCGACAGATTCGCCGAAGCGTTCCATGCCGTCAAGCGACCGCGCCAACACCATCCAGCCCTTGAGGTCGTCGGGATTCTTCTTCAGCCGTTCGGCAAGCTGGGCCACCAGTTTTTCCATGTCCGCCTGGCGGTCGGCCACCCGCTCCTGGCCCAGGTTGCGGGCCGAGAGAGGCAGGTCGGGCAGGCCGGGCGAGCCCAGCTTGGTATAGAGCGCGATGGCCGCCACCGGCACGGCGATCGCCAGGCCGATGGCCAGCAGCATGTCGCGCCCCGATCCCGGGGCCGCGGGAACGACGGCTTGGGCCGGCGCCACGGCCAGCATGCGGCGCTGGATCTCGGTACGGGCGGCGTCGGCCTGAGCCGGCGCCATCAGGCCCCGTTCCAGGTCGCCGTCGATTTCCAAGAGCTGATCGCGATAGACCGCCAGATCGTACTCGGCGCGGTCGGGCTGGACCTCCGCCTGGCGCCGGAAGACGGGCATCAGCACGCCGATCAGGGCCACCGCCGAAGCGCAGGCCATGAAGATCCAGAGGTTGATCACCGGCCGTCCTCCTTGAACAGCGCCTCCAGGCGGCGCTTTTCCTCGGCACTGAGGGGGGCGGGCTCGTCCGGGATTTCCGCCCCGTCGGCGTTGCGGCGGCGATAGAACAGCAGGACGCCGCCGAGGCCGAGCAGGACGATCAGGGGCGCGCCGAACCACAGGGCATAGGTGGTCGCCTTGAAGGGCGGATCGAGCAACACGAAGTCGCCGTAGCGCGACACCATGTAGTCGAGCACCTGCCGGTCGCTGTCTCCCTTCAGGATGCGCTCGCGCACCAGGATGCGCATGTCGCGCGCCAGTTCGGCGTTGGAATCGTCGATGGACTGGTTCTGGCAGACGACGCAACGCAAGGCTTGCCCCACGTCGCGGGCGCGGTGTTCCAGCGCCGGGTCCTTGAGAATCTCGTTGGGCTCCACCGCGAAGGCGGGAAGGGTCGCGAGCAGGGCGGCCAGAAGGAGGGCGAGGCGGGTCATCGCTTGCGCAACTCCTGAATCAGGGGCCAAAGGACCTTTTGCCAGACATCCGGCGTCACCGGCCCCACGTGCTTGTAGCGCACGATGCCCTGCTTATCGACAAGGAAGCTTTCCGGCGCCCCGGAGACACCGAAGGCGATGGCAGCCTTGCTTTCCGGGTCGTCGCCCACCCGGGTGTAGGGATCGCCGTGCTTGGCCAGCCAGCGCGGGCCGTCGTCGGGATTCCTTTCGCGCCAGTCGATGCCGTGGATGGGCACCAGACCCTTCTTCTTGATCTCCATGAGGAAGGGATGCTCGACCTGGCAGGAGACGCACCAGGACCCGAAGATGTTGACCAGGCTCACCTCGCCCAGCAGGTCGGTATTCTTGAACCCGTCGTCGCGGCCCTTGATCGGCTTGAGGTCGAACTCGGGAACCGGCTGGCCCTCCAGCATCTTGGCCAGTTCGCGCGGGTTGAGGTCGAACCCCTTGAGGAAGAAGCCGCCCAGGATCGCCAGAACGATCAGCGGCAGGAAATAGACGACCCGCTTCATGCCCCGGCCACCTTCCGGCGCGGGGCGCCGATGCGATGGCGGCGGTCGGACAGGCTGATCGTCGCCCCCAGCACCAGCAGCGCCGAGCCGGCCCAGATCCAGGCCACCAGGGGATTGAAGTAAAGCCGGGTGACGTAACCGCCGCCCTTGTCCTCGTCGCCGATGACCGCGTAGAGGTCGCCCGACACCATGCTGTGGATGGCGGCTTCGGTGGAGGGGCGGCCCTCGACCGGATAGACCCGCTTCTCGGGCTCCAGCTTGACGATTTCCTTTCCGCCCCGGCTGACCGTGAAATTGCCGACGGTGGCGATGTAGTTGGGACCTTCGGTGTCGCGGGCGCCATGGAAGGTATAGTCGTAGCCAGCGACCTGGACGGTGTCGCCCGGCCGCATCACTTGGATATGCTCGACCTTCCAGGCGGAAGACCCGGTGATGCCGACGATGGCCACCGCCAAGCCGGCATGGGCCACGGTCATGCCCCAGGCGGCACGCGGCACCCGGGCCAGTAGGCGCAGGCTTTCGGCCAGAGACGCGCGGAACAGCCGGATGCGGTCGGCCAGTTCCGTGAGGGTACCGGCAAACAGCCAGAACGCCAGGGCCATGCCCAGCAGGGCGAGGAGAGGCTGGCCGCCCCAGACGTAGCCGGTGGCCAGGGCCGCCGCCAACGCCAAGCCGCCGGCCAGGCGCAGCTTCGCCAGAACCGGCAGGGCCTCGCCCCGCTTCCACGACAGGAAGGGCCCGGCCGCCATGGCAAGCACCATGGGAATCATCAAGGGCACGAAGACGGCGTTGAAGAAGGGCGGGCCCACCGAGACCTTGCCGCCGCCCAGGGCGTCCAGCAGCAGCGGATAGAGGGTGCCCAGCAGCACCACGCCGGCCGCCGTCGTCATCAGGAGGTTGTTGAGCAGCAGGCTGCCTTCCCGGGACATCGGCTGGAACAGGCTGCCGGCCTTCAGGCTGGGCCCACGCAGGGCGAATAGGGAAAAGCCGCCGCCGATGAAGCCCATCAGCAGGATCAGGATGAAGACGCCGCGCTCGGGATCGGTGGCGAAGGCATGCACGCTGGTCAGCACGCCCGAGCGCACCAGGAAGGTCCCCAGCAAGCTCATGGCGAAGGCGACGATGGCCAGGAAGACGGTCCAACCCTTGAGCGCGTTGCGCTTCTCCACCACGATGGAGGAATGCAGCAGGGCGGTGCCCGCCAGCCAGGGCATGAAGGAGGCGTTCTCCACCGGGTCCCAATACCACCAGCCGCCCCAGCCCAATTCGTAATAGGCCCACCAGGACCCGAGCACGATGCCGATCGTGAGAAAGGCCCAGGCGGCCAGCGTCCAGGGCCGCACCCAGCGGGCCCACGCGGCGTCCACCCGGCCCTCGATCAGGGCCGCCATGGCGAACGAGAAAGCCACCGAGAAGCCGACGTAGCCCAGGTACAGGAAGGGCGGGTGGAAAGCCAAGCCGGGGTCCTGCAGGAGGGGATTGAGCCCCTTGCCGTTCTCGGGCGCCGGCATCATCCGGACGAAGGGATTGGACGTGAGCAGGATGAACAGCAGAAAGCCCACGGAGATCAACCCCTGGATGGCCAGGACCCGAGCCTTCAGACTGGGCGGCAGGTTGCGGCCGAACAGGGCGACGGAAGCGGAAAACGCCGCCAACACCGTCACCCAGAGCAGCATCGAGCCCTCGTGGTTGGCCCAGACGCCCGACACCTTGTAAAGCATCGGCTTGTCGGAATGGCTGTTGCGGAAGACGTTCTCCACCGAGAAATCGGAAGTCACGTAGGCGTAAGTCAGCGCCGCGAAAGCGAGACCGATCATCGCCAGTTGCATGACGGCGGCGGAGCGGCCCATCGCCATCCAGACGGCGTTGCCGCGCGCCGCGCCCACCATGGGGACGACCGCCTGCACGGCGGCGATCAAAAGAGCCAGGATCAGGGCGAAATGGCCGGCTTCGACGATCATTTCGCGGTCCCGTCCTTCGGGGGCATCTGCCCCGATTGTTCGAGTGAATCCTTCACGTGCTGCCACTGGCCGGACTTCTTCAGCGCGTCGGCGACTTCGGGCGGCATGTAGTTCTCGTCGTGTTTGGCCAGCACTTCGTCGGCCACGAAGACGCCATCCCGCATGCGGCCCTCGGCAACCACGCCCTGGCCCTCGCGGAACAGGTCGGGCAGGATGCCCTTGTAGACCACCGGCACGGCGGCATTCAGGTCGGTGATGCGGAAATTGGTCTCGGAAGAGCCCGCCGCCTTCTTGACGCTGCCTTGTTCCACCAAGCCGCCGACCCTGAGGCGGCGGTCGGGCGACGGGTTCTTGGCCAGCACGTCGGTGGGCCCGAAGAAGAAGGCGATGTTCTCGTCCAACGCCGATAGCACCAAGCCCACCGCGGAGGCCAGGAGACCCAGCGCGATCAGGACGAAGGTCAGGCGTTTATGCTTCCGCTTCATCTGCCCCTTCCTGGGACTTGAGGGCATCGAGAGCCCGCTGGTTTTCCTTCAGGCCGCGCAACGAGACGGCAAGCACGACCGCCATCACCAGGGCGGTGACGCCGAAGCTGGGCCAGACGAAGGCGGCATAGCCGCCCATGGCGAGGAATTCGGCCATGGCTTAGTCGCCCCCCGCGTGGACCTGACGGAGGCGTAGCGCACGGATCTTGTTGGCCAGGATCTCGGCCCGGACGCGCACCGCCAGAACCCATAGATAGTACGCCGTGAAGCCCAGCGCCATGAACAGCAGCGGCCACAACATGCTGGAATGGATGGAAGGTCCGCCCTTCTTGATGATGGAAGCCGGCTGGTGCAAGGTGTTCCACCAATCCACCGAGAACTTGATGATTGGCACGTTGACCACCCCGACCAGCACCAGGATGGAGGACGCCTTGATGCCGCGCGCCGGGTCGTCGAAGGCGTTCACCAAGGCCATGTAGCCGAGGTAGAGGAATAACAGCACCAGCATGGAGGTCAGCCGTGCGTCCCAGACCCAGAAGGTGCCCCACATGGGCTTGCCCCAGAGCGAGCCGGTAAACAAGGCGAGAAAGCAGAAGGCGGCGCCCACGGGCGCGGTGGCCTTGGCGGCCAGATCGGCCAGCGGATGCTTCCAGATCAAGCCGACGGCGGCCGAAATCGCCATGGAGACGTAGCAGAACAGCGCCATCCAGGCGGCCGGCACGTGCACATACATGATGCGCACGCTTTCGCCCTGCTGGTAGTCGGGCGGCGCGGTGAAGAAGGTCATGTAGAGCCCCGCCCCCAGCAGCAGGGCGGTGGCTCCGGCCAGCCACGGCGTCAAGGCCGTGGCGAGGCGGGTAAAACGGGTGGGGTTGGCGTAACCGAACATGGGCCGGTGTTTTAGCGCCCCCCGGCCGGCATTTCCAGTAGACTTTCCGTGAGAGGTGCTCCGTAGTCGCCGCTGGCCCGCCCGGATCGGACGGTCAAACGTCCTTGTCGCGGGGCGGGGCGCCGGCCTCGCGTTCGCGCAGGCGGGCCTTGTCCAGCTTGCCCAGGTCGTTGGCGGACATGATATTGCGCAGGTCCGCCACATAGTCGAGGCCCCGTTCCGAATAGCGGATCAGTTCGGCCGCCAGCTTGTGGCCGCTCAGGGTCTCGCCCTTGTCGCGCATCGCCGCGCGCGCCTTGCGCAGGCCTTGGTAGGCCTTGTGGGTATTGAGGTTGTGCACGTAGGACCGCGCGGAGTCCGACAGGCTGTCGAAGGCACGGACCTTGTGGGAGGCGCCGTCTTCCCGCTCCTTGGGGGTCAAGCCGTCGTAGGTTTCCGTGGTCCACTGGCCGAACAGGGCGTTGCCTTCCCGCACGAAGCGCGAGGTGCCCCAGCCGCTTTCCGCCGCCGCTTGGGCGACGGCCAGGGAAACAGGCACGATATCGAGGCGTTCCAGCAAGCCTTCGATGTCGTCGCGTTCCACCTCGTAGCGTTCGGCGACCACGGTCAGCCACAGCCGGTCGATGGCGTCCAGGCGCTGGCCGGCCTTGCCGCGCGCCGCGATTTCCAGCAGGCGGGCCCGGTCGGCTTCGATTTCCTCGTTCACCTCGAGGACCAGGGGCAGCACCATCTGGATGAACAGCGCCTTGCGCATGTCCGATTCGCGGACCTTGTCCAGGTCGGTGGGCACGTTCGCCAGGAAGACGCGCGGCACCGAATCCTGGCCGGTCTTCACTTGCTCGAAGTCGTAGCCCAGACGGCGGAAGGAATTGGCCAGGGTGTGGGACGACTGGCCGGGGCCGCGACGGTCCCAGTATTCGGCGTCCTTGCGAAAGGGAATTCGGGTGGGGATCATCGCCGAGGCGGCCATATGCAGCACGGCCCGCGGCGAGGCGGTCGCCATGTCCGGGGGACTGACGTAGACGGCGCCCATCAGGCTCAGAACCAGAAGCCCCACCAGGGCCAAGGCGGCTCTTTCGAAGGTCGACATCATGGGGAATCGAATCTCCTCGGCTTCGCTAGAAAGGCCTTAGTCGTCTCCCAGGCTTCGCGAATGGCCCCCTGCCCCTCGACACGCCACACGGCTCGGAACCCCCGGCCGGTTCGGGAGCCAATGATAACGGCTTTGGGCACCAAGGAACTATCGGTTTATTTTCCCCTTAGGATAGCCCTATCAAGTCATTGTAATCTCAGCAGACTTGACGAACTTCCTTAACCTCTGGAACATAATGGCGGAGCATATTCTCGACGCCGTTGCGCAAGGTGGCGCTGGCGCTGGGGCAGCCCGAGCAGGCACCCTGCATGTTCAGATAGACCACGCCGTCCTCGAACTTGCGGAACACGATATCGCCCCCGTCCTGGGCCACGGCCGGGCGAATGCGGGTGTCCAGCAGTTCCTTGATCTTCTTGACGATGGCGCTGTCGGCCCCGCCCTCGTCGGCGGCTTCCTCGCCCTCGATCGTCGGGCGTCCGGAAGTGAAATGGTCCATGATGGCGCCCAGGATCTGGGGCTTCAGCACCCCCCAATCGCCGGCGCCGGCCTTGGTCACGGTGATGAAATCCGACCCCAGGAACACCCCGCCCACGCCGTCGATCTCGAACAGCCGGGACGCCAGCGGCGACCGCGCCGCGGCCTGGGCGCTCTGGAAATCGGCGGACCCCTGCGCCATCACCCCGCAGCCGGGCAGGAACTTGAGCGTCGCGGGATTCGGGGTGGGCTCGGTCTGGATGAACATGGATCGTCACCTGTGATTTACGTTGCCCAAGAAATGGGCTGTGTTTTCCGCCACGTCAAGGCCGCAGGAACCCGACGATGTCCTTGACCTGGTCCAGGATGGGCGCGGCGAGGGCGGCGGCTCGCTCGGCGCCGTCCTTCAGCACCGCGTCCACCGTGACCGGGTCCTGCATCAGGCGCGCCATCTCGCGGTCGATGGGGCCCAGGACGGATACCGCCAGGTCGGCCAGGTGCTGCTTGAAGGTGGAAAAGGGCTCGCCGCCGAACTTGGCCAGCACGTCTTCCAGCGTGGTGTCCGACAGGGCGGCGTAGATGCCCATCAGGTTGGCCGCCTCGGGCCGGCCCTCGAAACCTTCCTTGGTTTCCGGCAAGGGCAAGGGGTCGGTCTTGGCCTTCCTGATCTTCAAGGCGATGGTATCGGCGTTGTCGGTCATGTTGATGCGCGAATAGTCGGATTCGTCCGACTTGCTCATCTTCCTGGTCCCGTCGCGGAGACTCATCACCCGGGTGGCGGCGCCGAAGATCAGGGGCTCGGGCACCGGGAAGAAGTCGGTCTTGAAGTCGTTGTTGAACTTGATGGCGATGTCGCGGGTCAGTTCCAGGTGCTGCTTCTGATCCTCGCCCACCGGCACGTGGGTGGCGCGGTAAAGCAGGATGTCGGCCGCCATCAGGTTGGGATAGGCGTAGAGCCCGACCGAGGCGTTCTCCTTGTGCTTGCCCGCCTTCTCCTTGAACTGGGTCATGCGGTTCAGCCAGCCCAGGCGAGCCACGCAGTTGAAGATCCAGGCCAGTTCGGCATGGCCGGAGACCATGCTCTGGTTGAAGACGATCTGCTTTTTCGGGTCGATGCCGGCGGCGATCAGCCCGGCCGTCACCTCGCGGGTGCTGGCGCGCAGTTGGGCCGGGTCCTGCCAGACGGTGATCGCGTGCAGATCGACCACGCAGAAGATGCACTCGTAGGATTCCTGCAGCCGCACCCAGTTGCGGATGGCGCCCAGGTAGTTGCCGAGATGCAGGTTGCCGGTGGGCTGCACGCCCGAAAAGATACGGTTCATGACGAAAACCCTGTGGGGATGGCGAGCGGCCGTGTCATGGCACGGCCCGTCCCCCCGGTCAACCGTTGTTGCGCCCCCGCATCAGGGTCCGCAGGTCCGACAGGCGGGCCGCGCCGGTCAGGTGGGCGAACAGCAAGAAGGCCGCCGCCCCGGCGCCGACCAGGACCGCCAGCGCCGCCGCCCGCGTC
>JAMOBD010000020.1 GCA_039908345.1 Magnetospirillum sp. WYHS-4 | reverse complement strand
GGTTTCCGCGGAGTCCCCGAAGATGAAGTTGCCCTGGATGCCGATCCTCCCGTCGTAGGTCAGGCGCAAGGCCTTTTCCAGCCGGTCGCGGTCGATCTTCTTCTGCATGCTGGTCAGTACCCGGTCGCTCATGCTTTCCAGGCCGTAGCTGGCGATGACGCAGCCGGAGTCCCGGAGGGTGTCCACGACCTCGGCATCGACGATGCTGGCATGCATCTGGGCGGTCCAGCGGATGCCGAACTCGCGGATGCGTTCGCAGAACTCCATCAGCCGGCGCTTCTTGACCGCGAACAGTTCGTCGTTGACCATCAGCAGGTTGATGCCGAAGCGGTCCACCAGGGCTTTCAACTCGGCGAAGAACCCGTCGAGGGACCGTTCCCGATAGACGCGTCCGATGGGGTGGAAGCAGAAGGTGCAGGCATAGGGGCAGGACCGGCTGACCACCATGGGCAAGGCGCGCGGCGGGTCGGCGAACTGGAACAGCGCATTGTCGGCCGGGCTTTGCAGGGACAGCAGGCGGTCGGCGCCGAAACCCTCGTAGTCGGGCCAGGGCAGGGCGTCGATGTCGCGCAGAGGGCCGCGTTCGGGGGTTCTCCGCAGGCTGCCGTCCGGTTGGCGCAGCCCCAGCCCCGCGACCTCTTCAAGGCCTTTCCCCGCCTCCAGGGCCGCCGCCATCTCGACGACCGTCTCGTCGGCCTCGCCGATGGCGCCGATGTCCATGTCGAGCAGCGGTGCCACGGCCTCGGGATCGCCGGAAAATACGCCGCCGCCTACCAGGTTGAGGATGTCCTTCTTGGCCCGCCGGGCCCCCGCAAACATGGATTCGACGGCACCGAAGTGGGGCGACAGCCCTCCCGTCGCGAAGACGTCCGGGTCGATGGTCCGGACATGCCGGGCCACGATATCGTCCGGCTTGCCGGCTTCGTGGTTGAGGTTCAGGCAATGGATCTCGTGACCGGCGGCCTTCAGGGCGGCCGAGACGTAGGCAATCCCGAGCGGGAAATCGTAGGCGGTACCGGACGGAACGAAGCGGGGAATGGCGATCAGGAAGCGCATGGCTGTCATTCTAGCGTGAATTTACCGGCGGCGGTATGGGGGGCTGGAAACGGAATCTCCGCAAATTGCCGATATTTTCCCCGGATAATCAATCCAAGTATAGATGATAATATACCAATTCAAATATTTTGACTGATCCGCCAATCGATGAAATCATACATAGAAGTTATTTGTTGCGTGGAATTTTCAAGGGGAAGTCACATGATGCATGGAAATCCGGAAGTCGCCGCCGCCCCGTCCTCGCGCCGCCGCCTGCGGGTTCTGGTGGCCGACGGCTGTTGGAGCGACTACAGCCCGCTTGCCTCTGCCCTGCAAGGACTGTCTTTGTCGGTGGAGATGCATTGGGTGGACAACGGCGAACAGGTCTTCGCCTTCCTACAGAACGGAAGGCCCTTCGAGACGGTAGAGTTTCCGGATGTCCTGGTCATCGATCCGATTCTTCCCGGCCTGGACGGTTGGGAAGTGTTGGCTCGCCTCCGTCGTGAAGGCTATCCGAATGGCCTCAAGGTGATCATGCTTTGCCCGGGGCCGCAACGCTGGGTGCGGCGGCGGTGCGCGAAGTTGGGCGTGGATGCCCTGGTCGAGCGGCCGGTGACGGCGTCCGCTTTCCGTCGTCTGCTGCGCGCCGCCTGATAGCCCCTTTAAGACAGGCCGTTGTGTCGAAGGCGCAAAGCCGGGATCGGCGGAGATTGCCTAAAATTTTAGGTATTTTCCCCGCAAAGAAATAGCAATTACACTGCAAAGTGTTTGCAAATAAAACATTTGCACAATCGATTACATTTGTTTACAATATGAACAGTAAGCAAATGAAGTCCAAGGCTACGGCCCTTGCGATTTGGACGAAGCCGGACTGGTCCGCCGGCGGAGTGGTGCGATGACGACGGTACGATCCCTGTTCAGTCCCCTGGAGCGAGAACGTGGCGCCCGCTTCCTGGTCGCCGAACGCGACGCGGGGTACGCCTGTACCGGGGAAGGCGGAGTGTTGACGCTGGCTCACGACTTGCGGCGCGACGGGTCGCGCCAGCCTGTCGCCGGGATGCGTCCCATCCGGGTGTTGCTGGCGGATGAATCGCCGGGCGAGCGGCGGCTGATCCAGGCGATCCTCGACGAATTGCCGTTGGCGGTCGACTTGGCCTGGGCGGATAGCGGCGAGGGAGCCCTGGCCCATTTCGGCAACGGTGGCATGAACGGCTTCCGCCACCATCCGGACGTCTTGCTGATCGACCCGGTCCTGCCCGGCCTTGACGGTTGGGAAGTCATCGCCCGCCTGCGCCGGGACGACGACTTGGCGGACCTGCGCATCGCGGTTATGGCGCCGCAGCCCTCGGACTACATGGTGCGCCGTTGCCGCGAGTTGGGCGTGGACGCCATCCTGGAAAAGCCGGTGACCGGCACTGCGCTGGACATCCTGCTGGGCCGCCTGGCGAACGATCGCTGATCAAACCTTCATCCAGCCGGGCCGGCGGGGCGTCAAGCGAGCCCCGCCACAGGTCATCGCGTTGGTTCCTTCCATGCCTTCCAGGCGAATCAAGGCCAAGCCGAAGTTGTATCTCGCCGTCCGCATTTCCCCCGCATCTTCGCCGTCCCGAAGGATCGGCGTTCCCGGGGCTGGCGTGGGGCCATCGATGGCGACGGGCATCAGGCGCTTGCGGATCAGGCCGCGATGCTTGGTTCGGGCCGTGAGTTCCTGCCCCATGTAACAGCCCTTGGAGAAGGACACCCCGTCCAGTTCGTCGAACCCGTTCTCCAGCAGAAGGGCCCGCTCGACCGGAAGATCGCGGCTGCCGTCGGGTAGGCCGAGGGCGAGGCGATGGGCATCCCAGTCGGCGAACGAGGCGGCGGAGAATCCCGCGCTTTCCGCGAATTCGATGGCGGCAGGGCGCGGAGCCAGGAGGCGGAGGCCCGCCTCCGGCAGGCGTGGGTCGACGAAGACGACTCCGCCGGCGCAAGGGGCCGCGATCCCTCGTTCGGCGGGCAGGCCCAGGACTGCGGGCGCCTCATCGCCCCAGAGCGCCAGCACCGCGGTTCCAGCCGACCGGTCGGCGAGCTCGACCTTGGAGCGCAACTTGTACATGGAAAGCCGCTTGAGGAAGCCGGCCAGGCGCTCGCCACCCTCGCAGTCCAGCAGGAAGGCGCCCTCGCGCTCGGCCAGGAAGAAGTCGTAGAGATACTTCCCTTGAGGTGTCAGGAAAGCCGACCAGAGGGCACGGCCGGGACCGGCGCGAGCCACGTCGTTGCTGACCAGTCCCTGCAGGAACGCGACGCGGTCCTCGCCCGTCACGTCGATCACTCCGCGTTCTTCCAGGACGGTGTACGACATGGCGGTCATGGCTTTCCTCCTCTGGCCTGCGGTAAACTTAGTCGCCTGACCGGAGGATTCAATGTCGAAAGCCCAGCGCCTGCGTGAAATGATCGCCGCCGGACCCATCGTCTTCGGACCCGGCGTCTTCGACGCCCTGAGTGCCCGTCTGGCCCAACAGGCGGGTTTCTCCATGGTCTTCGGCAGCGGCTACGGCATCGCGGCCACGCGTCTGGCGGCGCCCGATTTCGGGCTGCTGTCGGCCACCGAAATGCTGGAGGCGGCGGGCGCCATGGCGGCGGCGGTCGATGTCCCGCTGATCGCCGACCTGGACACCGGCTACGGCAATCCGCTCAATGTGATCCGCACCGTCCGCGAAGCGGTCGGCAAGGGCGTCGCAGGGTTCATCCTGGAGGATCAGGAATGGCCCAAGAAGTGCGGCCACTTCGCGGGCAAGCGCGTGATTCCGGCGGGCGACCATGCCGCCAAGATCCGGGCGGCCGTCGAGGCGCGAGGCGACAGCGGCCTGGTGATCGTAGCCCGCACCGATTCCCGGGCCGTGCATGGTCTGGACGACGCCATCGCCCGCGGGCGGCTCTATGCGGAAGCCGGGGCCGACGTGATTTTCGTCGAGGCCCCTCAATCCCGCGACGAACTGGTGCGCGTGGCCGAAAGCCTCAAGGGCATTCCGTTACTGGCCAACATGGTGGAAGGCGGGCGGACGCCGACGCTTCCGGCGGCGGAACTGGAAGGTCTCGGCTTCCGCCTGGGTGTCTTCCCCTTGTCCGGCCTCTTTTCCGCGGCCGCCGCCCTCGAACGCTGCTATCGCCATCTGGCGGTTCATGGAACCAGCGGGGGGCTGGAAGGCCTGTTGGACTTTGCCAGCTTCGAGGCCGTGGTCGAAACCCCGGCTTGGCGCCGTCTTGAGGAGAAGTATTCCGGGCCGTGATCGACCGCCAAGGGGGCCGGTGCGGTCATTGTCCCGGCCTATGCCGACACCGGACGGTGGTGGCGCCGGTTCCGGCCATTTTACCTATGGACTTCCGCATCCCGTCGGTACTAATCCTTATAGCCCCTTTTCCATTGGGAGACGCTAATGTTCTCGCGCAAGGCCGCGGCCGTCGAGGTCGGACAGCGATTCGTCAAGGCGAAGGGCGGCGCGGGCCTCGTTTGGGTTGTCGACCGGCTGTTCGAGCCGGTGCCGGGAAGGCCGCACGTGCGCTTGGTGCGAGAAACCGGCGGTGGTGCCAGCATCACCATCGCCCTGACGGTGTTGACCGATAACGAATTCTTCCTGCCGGTTTCGGACGCCGCCTAATCCCCCAGATGGACGATGGCCCCCAGGCCGTTGGCCCCGGCAGCCTTGGCCAACCTGCCGTCCTTCTTGGCGCGGGCGACGAAGGCATCCACCGCTTCCAGCCATTTGGCATCGCCCTTGTTCACCGCATAGGCATAGGACGTGGGGGCGAGCGGCTGCTGCGGTTCCACCAGGCGGGCCCAGTCGTGGCGGGCCAACATCTTGCGGCTGAAGGGATAGTCGGTCATGAAGATGTCGGCCCGGCCGCTCATGACTTCCTGTTCGCGGGCTTCCGGCGTATCCAGGCTCACCAGCTTGGCCTTCTTCAGGGTGTCCTTCATCACCGGTTCCATGAAGGTTCCGGTGGCCACCACCACCACCATTCCTTCCTGATCCACGTCGGCCCAGGACTTCAAGGTCTTGTGGGCCTTGGTGGTGACGCCCAGGATGCCGCTCTGGAGATGAGGACGGGTGAAGTCCAGTTTCTCCTGGCGCAGGGGGGTGATGCCCACCGCATGCATGCTGACGTCGCACTTGTCGGTGGTCAGGTCCTCGACCAGGGCCTTGAAGGAACTGTCGACGAAACGGACCGCGACGCCCAGGTCCTTGGCGAACTCTCTCGCCAGATCGATGTCGATGCCTTCCAGGCTGCCGGTTCGCGTATTGCGGTAGGAGATGGAATAGTAGTCGGGCCAAATGCAGACTCGGACTTCCTTTGTCCTCGCAACCCTGTCGAGATGGCTTTCTCCGGGCGGTTGGGCTTGCGCGGCGCCGACGGCCAGGACGAGGGAAATGCCCAGCAGGATGGAAGCGGTGTTCATCGCGTTCTCCCGATTGGAATCGATCCAGCATACTACTATAGTCCTATTCCATGATGGGGCGGCAACAGTGTTCTTCCGGATCTCGGGAGCCCTCCGTATCGGTCGGCCAAGCGGCACGCCTGTACCCACGCCGCCTGATGGGGGCGGTCGTGCTGTTCGGGATCGGCGTGGCGGCGGCGGTCGTCGTCGCCCTGGCTGTGGCCTTGCTGGCCGGCCGCCAGCAGGCCCTTGATGCCGGGCGGGCGGCTTCGGTGAGCCTGGCCCGCGCCGCCACCGACAGCACGGCGCGTATCGTGCAGTCGGTGGATGTGGTCCTGGCTTCGGTGGCCGAGGCGATGCTTCAGCGCCAGTCTCTGGGCGATGGGGCCGTTGCCGAAGCCCTGCGGCAGCGGTTGCTGTTCTCGCCCCAACTCCGCCAGATCCTGGTGGTCGATTCCGAGGGGCGGGTGCTGTTCGACACGGCCGGCACGCCGGCCGGCACAACCGTTGAGGCGGCGGGCCTGCTGGCCGCCCATCGCGATTCGGTCCGGCCCCTGGTGATCGGCAAGCCGCTGGCCCAGCGTTTCGTGGGTGGCGGCGCCGGCGGCGGCCAGTATCTCATCCCCATGACAAGGACCTTTCGGGATAGCCGGGGCGGCACCGGGCTCTTGATCGCCGCGATCAATCCCCAGCATGTGCAGTCCATCTTCGACGCCCTGGAGACCGGCGAGGGTGGGACGGTGTCCCTGCACCACTTCGATGGCACGTTCCTGGCGGGAACCGGATTGAAAATCCAGCCCGGCGATTCCAGCCGGGAACACGAGCCCTTCCGGTCGTTGGTCAAGGACGCGGAATTCGGGTCCTTCTCCGATGTCGATCCCGATGGGAGACGCCGCCTCGCCAGCTATCGCATGACCCTGGTCTGGCCTCTGGTGATCGGCGTGAGCCTGAGCGAGGAAGCGATTCTGGCGTCCTGGCGCCAGGGCGCCGAGTCCCTGGCCGGACCGGTGGTGGCGGTAGCCCTGGTGGTTCTCGGTCTGACCGGGGTTCTGGCGCGTCTCCTGGTCCGCCGGGTGCGGGACGAGGAAGCCTTGTTGCTCAGCGACATGGCGCTGGCCCATGTCGCCGACGGGGTGACCATCACCGACGCCCTGGCCCCCGACAATCCGCTCGTCTACGTCAATCCCGCCTTCCGGCACATCACCGGCTACGATGCCGCCCAGGTCTTCGGGCGCAATCCCCGCTTCCTGCACGGCGAGGATCGCGGCCAGGAAGGCCTGGAGGCCATCCGCCTAGGCTTGGCGGACGGGGGAAGCGCCACGGCGGTGCTACGCAACTACCGCAAGGACGGCAGCTTGTTCTGGAACGAATTGACGGTGACCGCCGTTCCCGACGGGAGCGGCCGCATCGTCCATTACGTCGGCGTGCAGCGCGACATCACCCCTAGGGTCGAAAGCGAAGCCCGGCTGCGCAAGAGCCTTGCCGAAACCGCCCATGCCCATGCCGAATTGGCGCGCTTTTCCGAGATTCTGGCCCATCACATGCAGGAACCGGTCCGTTCCCTGGTCAGCTTCACCCAGCTTCTCGGCAAAAGGCTCGGCGATCAACTGGGGCCCAGCGAGAGGGAATACATGGATTTCACGGTCGCCGCGGCGCTGCACCTGAAGCGGCTGTTGCGGGACGTGGAACTCTACCTCTCGGTCGACCGCCTGCCGGCCGGCGAAGGCATGTTTTCCGCCGAAGCGGCCCTCAACGAGGCCCTGCGGCGCCTGAAGCGCCAGATCATGAGTTCCGGCGGCAGCGTCACGGCCACGGCCTTGCCCGAGGTGCGGCTCGATATCCGCCGGCTGGCCGAAATCTTCGCCCGTCTGATCGAGAACTCCCTGACCTACTGTCCGGGAGGTCGCCTGCCGGAGGTATCGGTCTCCGCCCGATGGGACGAGGAAACAGCCGTCTTCCGAGTCGAGGACAACGGCGCCGGCATCCCGCCCGAGTACCGCGAGCGGGTTTTCCGGGTGTTCGAACGTCTGGAAACCGGCGACAGGCACGAAGGTACGGGTATCGGCCTGTCCCTGGTCCGCAAGATCGTCACCCTGGCCGGAGGAACCGTGGCCATCGAGGCGCGGCCACAGGGGGGAACGGCGGTGGTTTTCACCTTGCCGCGCCAGGTTCCGGGCCTGCCGGGCATCGCAAATGGATCATCCTCGTGATCTTTCCGGGGCTTGCCCGCCGGTTTTTCTAGGGACTTGCCGGGTAGTGTGATAGCAGGCCGCTTCAAATCGCCGTATTGGACAAGGGGCTGAGGCCGTGCACGCCGCCGACTGGACTGCGGGAATCGAAATGGGGATTCCCTTCGTGGACTCGGATCACCGGGTTCTCCTGCGGCTGTTCAACCACCTGGAAACGGCGGTAGGGGACAGGGAAGATTCCTCCGTCGTCGGTAGCATCCTCGATAGCCTGACCGAATACACGAAATATCATTTCGCCCGCGAGGAACACCTGATGGAGCTTTGCGGCTACCCTCAGCTGGATGCCCACCGGGAGACCCATCGGCGGCTGACAGGGGAGGTCGGCGACTTCATGGCAGCCCTGGCCGCCGATCCGGGCGGCTTCGATTCCCGACGTTTCGTGGATTTCGTGCGCGGTTGGCTGATCAGCCATATCCTGCAGGACGATTTCGCCTACCGGGATATCTGCCGGGACAAGACGGAAGCCATTGCCCAGGCGGGGGCCTGCCGCCTTACCGATGGAATGGGGAGCGGCCTCGACTGGAGGCGTCTGAAGGTCCTGCTGGTCGAAGACAATCCCAACTTCCGCCGCTTGATCGAAACCCTGCTGACGGTGGCCGGTACCCACGAGGCCCGTTCCGTGATGAGTGCCCAGGAAGGTCTGGATAGCCTGATGAAGTACCCGGCCGATGTCGTTCTCTGCGACGTGGTGATGGACGGCATGGACGGCGTGGCTATGGCCCGCGAGGTTTTCCGCATCGATCCCCTGACCCGTTTCGTTTTCGTCAGCGGCCTGGATGGCGAGGTTCTTCGGCGACGGGCGTCTGCGGTGGGGGTGGATGCGGTGCTGGAAAAGCCGTTGAGCGCCACCGGCCTTTTCGGCGCCATCGCCAAGGCCATGGACGGCGCTGTCCGCCAGTAATCAAGCCGGCTCGATCCGTACCCGCAGGCCATAGTGGTCGGAGACGGGAACGCAACGCCCGTCGGACAGGTCGGCGCGCGGCTCGTGCAGGGCGAGCCCGGCCTCGCAGGCCCGTGCCGGACCCCGCAAAAAGACATGGTCGATGCGCTGGGGCGGCAGGGAGCGGTTCAACTCTCCGGTAATCATGGGGTTGGCGGGGTCCCAGGTGAAGGCGTCTTCGCCGGGTTCCGCCAGGGCGTCGCGGAATCCGCCGGCCAGGACCTGGCGGTAGTTGGCCGGCGAGGTGTGGGGCCCGCTGTTGAGGTCGCCGGCCAGGACCACCGCTGCGGCGCCCGGCCCATGGGCGACGGCCAGCAGTTCGGCGATCTGGGCGGTGCGCACCGCCTCGGCGGGCGGCGCCTCCGGATGGTGCTTGAGCCCGCCGGCGCAAAGATGGAAGTCGATCACCCGCGTGGGGCCCAGGGAGGGCAGGTCGATCAGGCATTCCAGCAAGCCCATGCGGATGGCGAGGCGTTCCTCGAAGAAGGCGGCGCGGAATTCGCGCGGCCGGGCGGCGAGGATGGGATGGCGGGACAGCACCATCAGCCCGGTGCCCAGCGGCAAGCCCGGATGGCGGATGCCGGCGGCATGGGGGAAGAGGTCCTTTAGGCCGCCGGCCAGATCGGCTCGATGGGGACGGCGGAAGACCTCCTGCAGGCAGACGACGTCGGCATCCGATTCCCGCAGTGCCTGGAGAAGGGCCCGGCGGCGCGGCTCGATCCAGGGTGCCGCCTTATAGACCCGGACCCGGCCGAACAGGCGCACGTCCAGCAGATAGGCGTTGAGAGTAAGGAAGACGGCCATGGCTAGCGCCGTTCCGCCGCCTGTTCGCCCAGGCGCTGGCGCGCCGTTTCGGCGATGGCCTCCATCAGGTGCGGGTAGTGCTCGACGAAGCGGTTGAAGTCGCGGGCATCCAGGATCAACAACTGGCAGCGGGTCATCGCCTTGACGGTGGCGGTACGGGGCCCCTGCTGCAAGAGGGCGATCTCGCCGAAGAATTCACCGTCGCGCAGGACGAACTTTCCATGCTTGGCGGTCACTTCGACCACGCCGGAAACGATGAAGTACATGCATTCGCCCATTTCGCCTTCGCGCACCAGGACCTCGTCCTTGATGCTGCGGTAAAGGCGCAGCAAGGAGGCGATCTCGGCGATCTGCTGGGCGGCGAGCTTGGTGAAGAAGGGCACCTTGGCGACCAGGGCCCAGGTGGACAGGAAGCTGCGCCGCCGCATCTCCTCGGCGAAACCGGAAGCCAGGATGGATGCCGGCAGGGCGAACATGCAAAGTCCCAGCACCGCGGTCGCCGCCCCCATGACCTTGCCCAGCGGCGTGGTGGGCACCACGTCGCCATAGCCCAGGGTGGCCAGCGTCACGATGGCCCACCACATGGCCTGGGGAATGTTGCCGAACCCCTGGGGATTGACGCCCCGTTCGGCGAAATAGAGCGCCGTCGAAGCCGACAGGGCCAACAGCAGCATGATGAAGAGCGCCGAAGCCAGAGGCCGGATTTCCTGCAGCACCACCACGCCCAGGGTCTCCAGGGCCGGCGAATAGCGGGCCAGCTTGAGGAACCCCATCAGGCCGAAGACGATGTTGCCGTCGGCGGGCAGTTCCAGCATCTTGCCCACCACGAAGGGAACGACCGCCAGGAAATCGCAAATGCCATATGGACTGACCAGATAGGCCAAGGTCGCCGATCCCGTACGGGCCTGGACGATCCGCAAGGCGTAGTCGGCCCCCATGACGACCACGGTCAAAATCTCGACGATCCGGGCCGCGTTCTCGTACGCGCCCCAGAACCCATCCACCGTGTCCAGCATGGTAATCAGGGTGGTGACGACGACGGTGACGATCATCCCCAGGCGATAGGCACGGGCCTGGGCCGGAGCCAGCGGCCCGGTGGCGAGAAGTTCGGATATCCAGCCTTCCGGCTTGTCGATCACGAAAAAAGACCCCATCCTTTTTTCGACAGCCTAACGCAAGCTACCCCTCCGCAAAAGCACGGATATTGCCATGGCCGGTTTCCCCGTCGTCGTCTGGTTTCGCCGCGATTTGCGGTTGGGCGACCATCCCGCCCTGGCCGCGGCGGCGAAGGGGCCGCTGCTGCCAGTCTTCGTCTTCGACGAAACGGCCTGGGGCCGGGCCCAACTGCCGCGATTGGCCGCCAGCCTCTTCGCTCTGGACACCGCCTTCCGCGCGAAGGGGGGACGGCTCGTGGTTCGGCGGGGCAAGCCGGCCCAGGTGCTTCCCGGTCTGATGGCGGAAACGGGGGCAAGGCAGGTCTTCTGGAACCGCGACCCGGCGGAACCGGCCCCGGCGGGGCTGCCGGGCCGGGAATTCCCGTCCTCCCTGCTGTTCGAGCCGGGCGGCGTCCGCAATGCCGAGGGCGGGCCCTACAAGGTCTTCACCCCCTATTGGAAGGCGCTGCGCCGCCTGCCGCCCCCACCCCGCCCCCTGCCGGAACCGGACCGGCTGGGGCCGATCCCCGAAGCGGCCGGGGAGAGCCCGGCGGGAACGGGAGCGGCCGGCGAGGCGACCGCTCGTGCCCGCCTGGAGTCTTTCCTCGACGCGGGTCTGGCCGGCTACCTGGAGCGGCGGGACATCCCCGCCCTGGCCGGCACCTCCGGCCTGTCGGTCCCGCTCGCCTTCGGCGAACTGAGCGCCCGCCAAGTCTGGTGGGCGACGGTGGCGGCGATGGCGGGGCGCGAGAACGACGGCGAGGGATTTCTTCGTCAACTGGCTTGGCGGGAGTTCGCCTACCACAGCCTCGCCGTCTTCCCCCAGCTCCCCGAACGCAATCTCAACGAATCCTTCGATGCCTATCCCTGGCGGGACGATCCCCAAAGCCTGGCCGCCTGGCAGGAAGGCCGCACCGGCTTTCCCCTCGTCGACGCGGGCATGCGCGAATTGGCGGCGACGGGGACCATGCACAACCGGGTGCGCATGGTGGCCGGCTCCTTCCTGGTGCGGCTGCTGGGCATCCATTGGCGAGCGGGATTGGCTTGGTTCCGGGACCGCCTGCTCGACCACGATCCGGCGCTCAACGCCATGAACTGGCAGTGGGTAGCGGGCACCGGCATCGATGCCCAGCCCTTCTTCCGCATCTTCAATCCGGCCGGCCAGGCGGCGAGGCACGATCCCGACGGCGCCTACGTCCGCCGCTGGGCGCCCCAGGGCCCGGCGCCGATCCTCGATTACACCCAGGCTCGTCGACAGGCCCTGGCGGCCTATCGCGGACTGCCGAAGATCAAGCCGCCAACTCATGCCGATCATTGACTTGTACGACGAACTGGAATTCGTATTGTTTCCCTCAAGGGAGCCTGAACTCATCGTCGGGGGCGGGCACGGAATTGCTTAAGAAGGCTGTCGGTTCGCGGGCGCGCGGTGCCTGCGGCAGGGGGGATGGTCGACGGCCGTCCTTCTTGTTTTCGTTCTGCTGGGACTTGGCGCATCCGGCCCGTCGCGGGCGGAACCGGCCGGTGCGGAAATCCGGATCGCCGACGACCTGCCCACGGTCTTCACCAGCCGGGACGAGGTGCGACCTTCCGTTTCACCCTGCCGGGCGACTGAACCGCTCCGGCTGCGACGGCGCCCGCCGGGCCGCCTTCAGGAAATGCGCATCAGGAAGCGCACCAGCTTTCGCGTCCGTTCGCCGAACAGCATGGGCGCGAAGAAGCTGGCGGCGGCGCGTTTGGAGGCTTCGCCGCGGGTGGGATAGGGGGCGATGGTTTCGGCCATGGCTCCCACCTTGAGCCTCTGCGCGACGGCCAGCACCCAGGGCTGGATCAATTCCCCCGCCAACGGACCGACGATGCCGGCCCCCAGGATCTTCCCCTTGGGCGTGGCGACAATCTTGACCAAGCCGTCGCATTCGCCGTCGGTACGGGCCCGGTCGTTCTCGGAAAACGGCCAGCGCAGCACCCGGATGGGGCCTTTGGCCTTCGCCTCTTCCTCCGACAGGCCGACCCAGGCCAGTTCCGGATCGGTGTAGGTGCATCGGGGCATCGCCCGAAGATTGGCCCGGACCGGCAGCTTGAACAGGATGTTCTTCAGCACGACCCCGGCCTGATGGGCCGCTGCGTGGGTGAAGGCCGGCCCGCCGGTCACGTCGCCGATGGCGTAGATCTCGGGATTGGTGGTCCGCATGCGGCGGTCCACATGGATCCCCTGGGGCCCGTGGCGGACGCCCGCCAGATCGAGGTTCATTCCCTCCACATTGGGCTTGCGCCCCGCCGCCACCAGCAGGTGCGAGCCCGCGATGCGGGAACCGTCGGTCAGCAGGACGACAGGGCCGGGCTCGACGGCGGCGATGCCGACGCCTTCGCGCAGGTCGATGCCGTCGCGCCGCATCGCGAGGCGCAGCACCTCGACCAGTTCCTCGTCATCGCGGGGCAGCAGGCGGACCATTTCCAGCACCGTCACCCGGGCGCCCAGGCGGCGGTGGGCCTGGGCCATCTCGGCGCCGACGGGACCGCCGCCGATGACGATCAGGTGTTCGGGCACCGCCTCCAGGCGGAACAGGGTCTCGTTGGTCAGGTAGGGTACCGCCTCCAGGCCCGGAATCGGCGGGATGGCGGCCCGAGATCCGGTCGCCACCACGAAGCGGCGGGCGCGGACGATATGCCCGCCCGCTTCCACCCGGCCGCCGCAGACGAAGGCGGCGGCCCCCCGGATCACGGCGACCCCCAAGCCCTGGAAGCGTTCCTGGGAATCGTTGGGAGCCAAGTCGCCGATGATCCGGCGGACGTAATCGTAAGGAGCCGCTTCGCGCCGCCGGGCGGCGGCCAGCAGGGCCTTGGAAGGCACGCAGCCGGCGTTCAGGCAGTCGCCCCCCATCTCGCCCTTTTCGATCAAGGCCACCTTGGCGCCCATCTGGGAAGCGCCGGCGGCCACCGACAGCCCGCCCGCACCAGCCCCGATGACGCAGATATCGACCGGCATCTCGACGCCTACCGGGCAGACGGCGGATTCATTCATGTCCGTTCCTTCCACTTGCGGTAGCCCACCGGCAGCAGGGCCAGGAGGCCCAAGCCGGTCAGGCCGGCCAGCATCTCGGGGGTCATCAGGCTGGCCAGCGACAGGGTCTCGCTGCGCTCGAAGACGCTGCCGAGGCCGGCGCCCAGGCTGGCATAGACGGCGGTGCCGGGTACGATCCCCAGGAGGGTGCCGATCACATAGGCCCGCAAGGAGACCCCCAGGAACGCCGGCGCGATATTGACCAACCAGAAGGGAAAGAGCGGGATCAGGCGCAGCATCAGCATGTAGGAGAGTTCGTTGTCGCGGAAACCGTTCTCCAGGCGGCGCAGGAAGGGGCCGGCCCGCTCGTGCAGCCAAGCGCCCACCGACAGGCGGGCGATGAGAAACAGCGCCGTGGCGCCCGCCGTGGCGGCGATCACCGCCAGCAGGGTGCCTGCCCCGGCCCCGAAGACGAACCCACCTGCCAGGGTCATGGCGGTGCCCGACGGCGGCAGGAAAACCACCGCGGTCGCATAGAGGGCCAGGAACAGCAGGGCCGCCGTCCAGCGGTTTTCTCCCACCCAGACCAGCAGGGCCTCGCGATTGTCGCGCAAGCCCTGAAAGGACAGGGTCTCCTGCAGGCCCGCCGCCTGGAACGCCAGCACGCCGGCCGCCAGCAGAAGCAGCGGCAGGGAACGGCGGAGGGGCTTGCAGGCCAGGCAGGTCATACCATCCATCATGGTCAATCGCGGGGCTTGCCGCCAGTCATCTCTGCGCGATCCGGGCGCGATCAGCCCGCCAAGTCCCGCGAGCGCCGAGTGGCGGCGGCGATGGCCCGGTCCATGAGCGGTTGCAGGCCGTCGTCCGCCATCAGCACGCCCAAAGCGGCGGCGGTGGTTCCGCCGGGGCTGGTGACGTTCTTGCGAAGGGTCTCCGGCGCCTCGGGGGAGCGGAACAGAAGCTCGCCCGATCCGGCCACCGTGGCCCGCGCCAAGTCGGCCGCCAGACCGGCAGGCAGGCCAGCGGCGGCGCCGGCCTTGGCCAAGCATTCGGCGAGCAGGAAGACATAAGCCGGGCCGCTGCCCGAGACCGCGGTCACCGCGTCCATCAGCCTCTCATCGTCCACCCAGTAACAGGCACCGACCGCCTCCAGCAGATCCTGGCAGCGGCGCCGCTGGGCCGCGTCGACGGACGGACTGGCACAGGCCACCGTGACGCCCCGGCGTACGGCGGCCGGCGTGTTGGGCATGGAACGCACCACCGCGGCCCGCGGGCCCAGCAGGCGGGCGAAGACGGCCAAGGTCTTGCCGGCGGCGATGGACAGGAAAACCGTGCCGGTGGCGGCAAAACGGCCGTAGACGGGGGCGACGGTGTCCATCGCCTGGGGCTTTACCGCCAGCACGACCACCTCGGGCCGCAGATCGGCCGGAAGCTCTTCCGCGCCGGCCACCACGGCGACGCCCCGGGAGTGAAGCGCGACGGCCTGTTCCGCGACCGGCTCGACGACGATCACGTCTTCGGAGGCGACTCCGCGATCCAGCCAGCCGCCCAGCAGGGCCGATCCCATCTTGCCGCCGCCGACCAGGACCAGCATTTCAGGCTTCCCCGACCGTATCGACCATGGCGGACTCCAGGGCGTCGGCCGGCGACTTGCCGGCCCAGACCACGAACTGGAAGGCGGGGAAGAAGCGCTCGCATTCCTCGATGGCGGTTTCCACCAGATCCTCGATCTGCTCCACCGAGGGCGCCTGCAGGCCGCGCAACGGCAGAACATGGCGGTAGAGAGGCTGCCCCTCGTCCATCCACAGGCCGAAATGGCCGATCCACAGGCGCTCGTTGATGAGGGCCAGCAGCTCATTGACCGCCGCCCGCCGAGGCTCGGGAACCCGCATGTCGAAGGCGCAGGTGAACTGCACCGCCTCCATGATGTCGTTCCAGGCGAAGTAGAGATTGTGGTCGCACCAGCGGCCCGGTACCCGTACCGCCATCTCGTGATCGCTGTTGCGGTCGAACAGCCAATCGCGCGACGCCACCAACTGCTCGACGATGTCCAGCGGGTGGTTTTGGCTGTGATTATGGATCTGGCTGGTCGACCCCATACCCTCGCCCTTGTTCTCGCGACATGTTGTGGCGGGCGCAAGAGGAACCCACCACGGATAGCCTGCCAAGAGTCGCGAGGCGGCGCAAGGCCTCCGGCCGTCCCGGCGCGGCGATTCTGTGGATAAGGCCGGAGATCGTGACGTCCGGGGTTCGGGGGAGGCGGGGATGGACCGTGCCCATCTGCCGACGAGCGGACCTAAGCGGTTGACAGCCAACCGGTTCTAGGCATAATCGCCGGCTTTCCGCGGAAGACAGGAGGACGGACGATGTCCGCGGTGATGCCGACCTACGCGCGCACCGACGTCGCCTTCGACAGGGGCGAGGGTCCCTACCTGCATGCCACCGACGGCCGTCGTTTCCTCGACTTCGGTTCGGGCGTTGCCGTGACCGCTCTGGGCCATGGACATCCTCACTTGGTCAAGGCGTTGACCGAGCAGGCGGGCAAGCTTTGGCATTGCTCCAACCTCTACCGCATTCCGGGCCAGGAGCGGCTGGCGGAACGGCTGGTGGCCGCCTCCTTCGCCGATTCCGTATTCTTCTGCAATTCGGGCGCCGAGGCGGTCGAATGCGGCCTCAAGATAGTACGCCGCTACCACGACGCCACCGGCAACCCGGGCCGCTACCGGGTCATCGCCTGCCAGAGCGCTTTCCATGGACGCACTTTGGCGACCATCGCCGCCGGCGGCCAGGAAAAGCACCTGGCCGGCTTCGAGCCCATGGTGGAAGGCTTTGACCGCGTCGCCTTCGGCAACCTGAACGAGGTGCGGGCCGCCATCGGTCCCGAAACCGCCGCCCTTCTGGTGGAACCGGTGCAGGGCGAGGGCGGTATCCGGCCGGCCGACGTGGAATTCCTGAAGGGCTTGCGCGCCGCTGCCGACGAATTCGGCCTGCTGCTGTTCTTCGATGAGGTGCAGACCGGCATCGGCCGCACCGGCAAGCTGTTCGCCCACGAATGGGAAGGCGTCGTCCCCGACGTAATGGCCGTCGCCAAGGGCTTGGGCGGTGGATTCCCCGTGGGGGCGTGCCTGGCCGTCGACAAGGCCGCCCGCGTGATGACTCCGGGCAGCCACGGGTCCACTTTCGGCGGCAATCCGCTGGCCATGGCGGCGAGCAACGCGGTGCTCGACGTGGTGCTGGCACCTGGCTTCCTGGATCAGGTCCAGGCGCGGGGAGTCCTGCTGCGCCAAGGGCTGGACAATCTGGTCGCCGCTCATCCGGCGGTATTCGAGGAAGCGCGCGGCATCGGCCTGATGCTGGGCCTCAAGTGCCGGATCGAACCCGCCAAGCTGGTGGCCGCCCTGTTTGCCGAGGGCCTGCTGACCGTGCCGGCGGGCGACAACGTGGTGCGGCTGCTGCCGCCCTTGATCGTCGGCGAGGACCACGTCGCCGAGGCCCTCGACATCCTGGAGCGGGCCGCCGCCAAGCTGGCGGCCGAGGCAAAGGAGAAGGCCGCATGAGCAGCCCCCGCCACTTCCTGGATATCGACCGGCTGGATTCGGCCACGCTCCGGCACATCCTCCACCTGGGCAAGGCGTGCAAGACCCGCAAGTGTCCCGGCGGCAAGGCTCCTTTGGCCGGCAAGACCTTGGCCCTGATCTTCGAGAAGCCCTCGACCCGAACCCGGGTTTCCTTCATGGTCGGCATGCAGCAGATGGGCGGCAACACCGTGGTGCTGGACGAATCCGGCACCCAGTTGGGCCGTGGCGAGACCATCGCCGATACCGCACGCGTACTGTCGCGCTATGCGGACGTCATGATGATCCGCACCAACGATCCGGCCAAGCTGGAAGAATTGGCGGCCCACGCGTCGATTCCGGTAATCAACGGGCTCACCGACTCGTCGCATCCCTGCCAGATCATGGCCGACATCATGACCTTCGAGGAACATCGGGGCCCCATCGCCGGCCATCTGGTGGCCTGGAGCGGCGACGGCAACAACGTGGCGGCTTCCTGGGTCCACGCGGCGGTGCGCTTCGGCTTCACCCTGCGCCTCGCCACTCCGAAGAAGCTGGCCCCGCCCAAAACCCTGCTCGCCTGGGCGAAGATGGAAGGCGGGGACATCCATTGGTGCGAGAACCCGATGGCGGCCGTCAAGGGCGCCAGCCTGGTGGTCACCGATACCTGGGTCTCGATGAACCACGACGATGGCGCCTCCCGCAAGCGGCTGCTGGAACCCTACCGGGTCGACGAAGCCCTGATGAAGACGGCCGGCAGGAAGGCCCTGTTCATGCACTGCCTGCCCGCCCATCGCGGCGAGGAGGTCACCGACGGCGTGATGGACGGCCCCCATTCGGTGGTCTGGGACGAGGCCGAGAACCGGATGCACGCCCAGAAGGGCATCCTGGCCTGGTGTCTGGGCGTCGGGGACTGATGGATTCACAGGACTTCGCGCTACCCTTCCAGTTGGAACGCAACCCGGTACGTGGCCGGCTGGTCCGCCTGGGGCCCGCCCTGGACCGGATTCTCGCCGCCCACGCCTATCCTCCGGCCGTCGCGACCCTGCTGGGCGAGACGGTGGCGCTGACTGCGCTATTGGCCAGCGCCATGAAGTACGATGGGGTCTTCATCCTGCAGGCCCAGGGCGACGGCCCCATCCGCATGATGGTGGCCGACATCGAAAGCGGCGGCGCCATCCGCGCCTGCGCCCGCTTCGACGCCCAACGGCTGGACAAGCCCTCGGCGGCGGCCGGTCCGGTGCCACGCTTGCTGGGCGCCGGCACCCTGGCCTTCACCGTCGACCAGGGCCCCGACACCCAGCGCTACCAGGGCATCGCCGAACTGGACGGCGCGACTCTGGCCGACTGCGCTCACCATTACTTTCGCCGCTCCGAGCAACTGGAGACCGCCATCCTGCTGGCCGCCGGGGACGGCCGCGCCGGTGGGTTGATGCTCCAGCGCATGCCCGCCGAGTCCGGAATCGACGCGGAGCAGGCCGAGGAGGACTGGCGGCGCGCCGTGGCCTTGGCCGGCAGCGTCAAGCCCGTCGAACTGCTCGACGGGAGCCTCGCCCCCGAAGCCCTGCTTTGGCGCCTGTTCCACGAGGAGGATGTCCGCGTCTTCGAGCCCCAGGCCTTCCATGCGGCTTGCCGCTGTTCACGCGGCCGGGTGGCGGCGACCTTGCGGTCTCTGCCTCGGGACGAGGTTCTGGGCCTGCTGGTCGAGGGCCGGG
Source organism: Magnetospirillum sp. WYHS-4 (assembly GCA_039908345.1). Taxonomy (NCBI): domain Bacteria; kingdom Pseudomonadati; phylum Pseudomonadota; class Alphaproteobacteria; order Rhodospirillales; family Rhodospirillaceae; genus Magnetospirillum; species Magnetospirillum sp. WYHS-4. Next base: position 22,931 of record JAMOBD010000020.1, on the reverse strand, counting down.
TAACCGTCACCTGCGAATTCTGCAGCCGCAGCCAGGTTTTCGACGAGGCGGAACTGCGGGACTTGTTCGCAGGGGCAGGGTGAATATGCCCAAAACATGCTCACATCTGACATAATGGCTAGTTATTAATCACCCGTCGCGCTCCGCCTGGCGGTTTTCCGCCCCTTTCGTCCCGGCATGCTCCTTGCGACGTCAGGCTCGTGAAGGCAGCGGAGAGGGCTGGCGCGCATGGCATTCGACGAGATGAAATCGCCCGATGGCGGGGTGCGGGCACCCTACCGGGCCTATGAGCATTGGCTGCTTTCCGCTGCGCCTGAAACCTTGCCGGCCAAGCATGCCCAGGCCGACGAACTGTTCCGCCGCCTCGGCATCACCTTCGCGGTCTACGGCGACGAGGAAGGAACCGAACGGCTGATCCCCTTCGATCCCATCCCGCGCATCCTGTCGCGCTCCGAATGGCGGACGCTTTCGGACGGGTGCTGTCAAAGAGTCAGGGCGCTGAATGCCTTCCTCAAGGACATCTATCACGGCCAGGAGATCCTCAAGGCCGGCGTCATCCCCAGGGAGCAGGTGCTGGTCAACCGCTATTATCGGCCCGAGATGCAGGGCTTGGACGTGGCGCGCGACGTCTACGTCCATATCGCCGGCGTCGACGTGGTGCGCACCGCTCCCGGCGAATTCCACGTGCTGGAGGACAACCTGCGTTCGCCGTCCGGAGTCTCCTACATGCTGGAGAACCGGGCTATGATGATGCGGCTGTTCCCCGAGCTGTTCGCCCGCCACCGGGTGGCTCCCGTCGAGGCCTATCCGGAGCGCCTCCTGGCCAACTTGCGGGCCGTCGCCCCGCCCGCCTGCCCTGGCGAGCCGACCGTGGTCCTGCTTACTCCCGGCTACTACAACAGCGCCTATTTCGAGCATGCCTTCCTGGCCGAGCAGATGGGCATCGAACTGGTGGAAGGCCGCGACCTGTTCGTCGACGAGGGCCGGGTCTGGATGCGTACCACCCGCGGCCCCAAGCGGGTCGACGTGATCTACCGGCGCATCGACGACGAGTTTCTCGACCCCCTGGCCTTCCGGCCCGATTCGGCCTTGGGCGTGCCGGGGCTGCTGTCGGTCTACCGGGCCGGCGGGGTGACGCTGGCCAACGCCATCGGCACGGGGGTCGCCGACGACAAGGCCACCTACCTGTTCGTCCCGGAGATGATCCGCTTCTACCTGGGCGAGGAACCCATCCTGGCCAATGTGCGCACTTGGCGCCTGTCCAAGCCGGACGACCGTCGGTACGTGTTGGAACACCTGCCCGAACTGGTGGTCAAGGAGGTGCATGGCTCGGGCGGCTACGGCATGCTGGTGGGGCCGGCCGCCAGCCAGAAGGAGATCGAGGACTTCCGGACCCGCATCCTGGCCCACCCCGAGGTCTATATCGCCCAGCCGACTCTGGCGCTTTCCACCTGTCCGACCCTGGTCGAGCAAGGCATCGCGCCCCGCCACGTAGACCTGCGCCCGTACGTGCTGATGGGCGAGAGGCCGGTGCTGGTGCCGGGAGGGCTGACGCGGGTGGCGTTGCGCGAGGGCTCGCTGGTGGTCAATTCCTCGCAGGGGGGCGGGACCAAGGATACCTGGGTGCTGGAGGACGACCCATGCTGAGCCGCACCGCCGACCACCTTTATTGGCTGACCCGCTACCTGGAGCGTGCGGAGAACCTGGCCCGCGTTCTGGATGCCGCCAACCACCTGTCCCTGTCGGGCGGCGTCGACGCCGTTTCCTGTTGGGCGCCGGTGCTGGCGATTTCCGGCGGTACCGAGGCCTACGACAGGAAATACGGCGCGGTGAACGGCATCGATGTCATCTCGCACGCGGTCCTCGACTGGTCGAACGGGTCGGGCGTGCTGTCCTGCCTGAAGGCGGCGCGGGAGAACGCGCACGCCGTGCGCAGCGTCCTGCCCACCGAACTTTGGCAAGCCATCAACGCAATGTGGCTGGAAGCCCGCACCCTGGACGGCCCGGCCTTGCGCCAAAGGGGCCTGATCGGTTTCGGCGAATGGGTGCGCGAACGCTCGCAGCTGGTGCGTGGCATCGCCCTGGGCACCATGCGGCGCGGCGAGCCTTACCACTTCATGCGCCTCGGCACCTTCCTGGAACGGGCCGACGACATCGCCCGCATCCTCCAGGTCATGGACGACCGCCGCGATGCCGAAGCCGCCCGGCAACTGCGCTGGGCCGGCATCCTGCGCGGCTTCGACGCCCTTCAGCCCTATCGGGCCGCCTACGGCAGCGACGTCGTTCCGTCGCGGGTGGCCCGCCTGATGATCCTCGACGCCGAACAGCCCCGGTCCCTGCATTTCTGCATGGATATCGTCCACAACCACCTGGAAACACTCTGCCCGCCCTGCGAGGGGACCCGGCTGGCCGGGGCGATCCATTCCAGCCTGCGGTTCGGGCGGCTGGAGGACTTGTTGGCCGACGGCCTTGCTCCCTACTGCGCGCGCTTCGTCGCCGACGCCAACCGGCTATGCAACCAACTTCACGTCGACTTCCTGATGGCGTCCTAGACATGCGGCTCGCCATCGAACACCTGACGGAATACCGCTACGACGGAGCGCCGAATACCTCGATCCAGTACGTGCGCCTGACGCCGCGCGCCGACGCGGTCCAGCGGGTGCTGTCCTGGAAAGTGGAGGCGCCGGGCCGCCTGACGCCCTGGACCGACGGATTCGGGAACGCCGTCCATACCGTCGTCCAGGACGCCGACCATCACCATCTGCCCATCCTGGCCTCGGGCGAGGTGGAGACCTTCGAGACTCATGGCGTGCTGCCCCACGTCCCGGGCGGTCTGCCGCCCGAGGCCTTCCTGCGCGCCACTCCGCGCACCCAGCCCGACGCCGGGGTACGCGATCTGGCGGCCCGCTTGGCTCATGACGACCTGCTGTCCGGCCTGCACGCTCTGACCTCCGGCATCCACGCCCTGGTGGCCTATGACCAGGACCAGACCCACGTCGCGACCACGGCTGCCGAAACCCTCGTCAAGGGTGCCGGAGTCTGTCAGGACCAGGCCCACCTGTTCATCGCCTGCTGCCTGGCTTGGGGCGTGCCGGCGCGCTACGTCAGCGGCTACCTGCTGGTTCCGGCGGGCGACGGCCGGCATCTCGCCACCCACGCCTGGGCCGAAGCCTTCGTGCCCGGCCTGGGCTGGGTGAGTTTCGATCCCTCCAACTGCCAGAGCGCCACCGAGGCTTACGTGCGTCTGGCCGTGGCCTTCGACTACGAGGGCGCGGCGCCGGTGCGCGGCCTGCGGCAGGGGGGCGGAGCGGAAGACATGCGGGTGGCGGTTCGGGTAAAGGACATGGCGGAGCCGGAACGGGGAGGGGAGGCCCAATGACCTATTGCGTGGCGATGGCGCTCGGGGATGGACTGGTCTTCGCTTCGGACTCGCGGACCAATGCCGGGGTGGACCATATCTCCACCTACCGCAAGATGCGGGTCTGGGAACAGACGGGGAAGCGGGTGCTGGTGCTGCTCTCGGCCGGCAACCTGGCGATCACCCAGGCGGTGGCGGCGGCGTTGGACCGCGACATCCGCGCCGCCGAAGCCGACCGCAACCTTCTGCAGGCCGAGGACATGTTCTCGGCCGCCCGCCTCGTCGGCCAGGCGGTGCGCCAAGTCCACAACCTGGACGGCGAGGCGCTGAAGGAAACCGGGGTCGAGTTCAACATCTCGCTGATCCTGGGCGGCCAGATCCGGGGCGAGGCGCCAAGGCTGTTCATGATCTACGCGGCCGGCAACTTCATCGAGGCGACGCCGGAAACCCCCTATTTCCAGATCGGCGAGACCAAGTACGGCAAGCCCATCGTGGATCGGGTGGTGACGGTGGAAACCGACCTGGAGCGGGCCGCCAAATGCGCCCTGCTGTCCCTGGATTCGACCATCCGCTCCAACATGACGGTGGGCCCGCCCATCGACCTGCTGCTCTATCGCCGCGACGCCTTTCGCGTCGCCACCCACCAATTGGTCAGCGACGACGATCCCTACTTCAACGACCTGCGCCAGCGCTGGGGCAAGGGCTTGCGCGACCTCTTCCAGGTCCTCCCCGACCCGCCCTGGAAGCTGGAGGGGTAGCGGGGCGCCTGGGCCGGAGACCCGTCGCTTCCCTTTGGCATCTCCGGGACTCTGGCTGCATTCCATGCTTGTCCAGTATATCTGGATACAGGATAATTCCGCGATCATGAGGCGCCATCCGGGAATCCTTCTTGTCGCCGCGGGGCTGATCGCCCTGGCCGCCGACGCCTGGGCGGGCGGGAAGGACGAAGGCGAAATCCGCAGCATCACGGCGACCACCGCCACCTCCGACTGCATCGGCGATCCCCGGACGCCCGTCTGCGCCGTGGAGACCCTGCTGGCCTGTCTGGCGCGGTCGTCTCCCGACCTTTGCACGATGGTCGGCGAGGACGTGCCGCGAACCCACAAAGAACCGGAAGGCATGAGATACCGGATCGAGAGATCCTGCTATTTCCGTCCAGGAATCCCTCCTGGTGGAAACGATCTTCACGCCGATGTCGCCGTTCGGGTTTTCGGTGAAGGTGATGCCGCCGAGCATCTCTATTACCATACGGCTCGAGCAACCCGGAATGGCTGGATCGTCAATTTCAGGGGCATCGAGGGGGAGGTCGGTCCCGTCAGGATGACGTGTACGCCGGCCCCTCCCCCTTTCGGCATCCCCCTACCTTCTACGCAGGATCGATGACGGGTCCTTGAAGGAACCGTTCTTCCATACGTCGACATGAACGTGGTTGGTCATGCGGCCCCCGTTCTTTGGCGGATAGCCCTTTGCCAAGTCCTGGGCGGTACCGATGGGTGTTCCCATTTCGACCCGAGCCCCGCTTCGAACATGCGGGTTAACGTACATGACCCGGACACGGTGGCCATCGTCGGCGCGAATGGTCACGGCTTGATAGAGCCCTCGTAACTTAGGCTTGTTTCCGTAGGGATCGAAGGGCGCCCCGTTCGTGGGCGGAAACCTGTACGGCATGGCCGGCCCGACTCTGGCTGTAGGCCTGGACATGCACGGTGCCGGGGCCACCGGCCCCGCCCGCGGCCTCCTGGCGGTCCAGGCTGGCCGCTATGGCCCGATGTTCCGGGCCATTGGGACGCATGACGCCGGTGGGCGGTAATCCCAGCCGGCGCTGCACCGCCTCGATGCCGTCGAACATGGCGCCGTCGGGCAGGTCCGTCAGGCCGTAGGGCGGAATGGGATAGAAACCGAGGCGATTGAGAGCGCGCTTGATTTCCAGGGTATCGGCCGCGTTCACGTTGTAGCTGGGGCCGACGGTCTTCGAGAGCTTCATGACTTTTCTCCAGGCATGAAAAAGCCGCCCACCTTGCGGCGGACGGCCAAAACGGAAAAGCCGCCGGTGGGTGCCGGCGGCATAGGGTCGGTGACACACTCCGGGCGGCCACCGACCGCATTTCTAGATCACATAGGCATCGCAGTCAATATTATCACTAGTTGACAGTACACATAGCGAACTTATTCAAGCCCCGCCGGGGCGGTCATATCGTCTGTCAGCGACAGACCGGACAAGGGAGTCTTGCAGGCGTCATGCGCCGGGCGCATTATCGGGCACCATGAGAAAGCACATCCTCCTGTTCGTCGCCGCGCTGATAGCCGGGCCCGTGCTTACGGCCTGCCAGACCCCGCCGACGCAACGCTTCCCCGAGATCTCCTTCGCCAATCTCCATCCGATCAATCTGGAGGTGGCGAGCGTCAAGGTCGCTTCCCGATTCCAGCCGACCTTCCAGGCGCCGAACGTGGAACACCAGTTCCCCATCCAGCCCCAGGCGGCCCTGCAGCGCTGGGCCCAGGATCGCCTGAAGTCCATGCCGGGCGGCCGGGACGGCGCCACCTTCACCATCGTCGACGCTTCGGTGAAGGAAGTGCAGTTGGAAACGGACAAGGATCTCAAGGCCAAATTCACCAAGGAACAGTCGCAACGCTACGAATTGCGCCTGGAAGCCATCGTCGAGGTCTTCGACGGCCGGGGTCTGAGCGCCGGCCATGCCCAGGCTGCGGTCGTCCGCACCAAGACCGTGCGCGAGGACTCCTCGCTGAACGACCGCGAGAAGGTCTGGTACGAGATGACCGAGGCGGCGATGAACGATTTCAACGCCGAGATGGAAAAGAACATCCGCCAGTATCTGCGCACCTGGGCAAGGTGAAGGGTGCCTGGCTTTTCCGGATCGGGGCGGCGGCGGTGGTCGCCGCCCTGTTCATGTGGTGGACCGGCCAGCCGGGCCGTCTGATCGAGGCGGGGCTGGTGCTGCTGGACGTCCGCGCCGGACGCGATGGCGCCAGCCCGTTGCGCGAGCAGGTTCCCCAGCCCCGCCGCCTTGTTCTGCCCGGCGGCGATCTCTACGAGCCGGGCCAAGGGGCGCGGGCCGGTGTCGTCCTGGTGCCCGGTGCGACACCGGCCGGCAAGGATGATCGGGCCGTGGTCGCCTTCGCCCAAAGCCTGGCCCGCGCCCGCTTCCGCGTCCTGGTGCCCGAGATTCCCGGCCTGCGCGGCCTCAGGCTGGGCAGCGCCGACAGCGAACCCATCGCCGCCGCCCTCGTCGAACTGTCGGCGCGGCAGGAACCCCGCCAACCCCTGGGGCTGGTGGCTGTCTCCTACGCTGCCGGCCCCGCCATGGTGGCACTGGCGGGCCCCGGCGCGGCGGAACGGGTCGATTTCGCGGTGCTGGTGGGCGGCTACCACGACATCGAAACCCTGCTGACCTACGTGACCACCGGCCATTTCCGCGACCGTCCCGGCGAGCCGTGGCAACGGCGGGAACCGCTCGCTCCCGGCAAGTGGGTCTTCCTGCAATCCTACGCGGAACGGCTGGACTCGCCCGGCGACCGGGCCCTGCTGTCCGAAATGGCGTGGCGCCGCCTGGCAGACCGCGATGCCGATATCGCCGCCCTGGAAGCCGGCCTTGGCCCGGAGGGCCAAGCGGTCGCCAGCCTGTTGGAAAACCGTGATCCCGAGAAGGTTCCCGCCCTGCTGGCCGCCCTGCCATCGGCGATCAAGGAGGAACTGGCGCGCCTCGATCCCAAACGCCTGCCGCTGGGGGCGCTCAAGGCCCGCTTCGTGCTGATCCACGGCCGGGGCGATCCCTTCATCCCGGAAAGCGAGAGCCGCGCTTTCGCCCGCGCCCTCTTTCCCGGCCAGGCCAGCCTTTACCTGGCGAACGGGCTGGAGCACGTGGTGCCCCGCCCGGCCGGCCCGGGGGATCTGGTCACCCTGCTGCGGGCCACCGACCGGATTCTACAGCTACGCGACGGGCGGTGAACGGCGGGGCCGCTGGGCGGTGAGCCAGACGGCCAGAGCCACCGCGCCCGCCAGGTAGCCCCAGATGCCAAGGAAATCGATGCCGGCCAGCATCCCGCCCAGGGACAGCGCGGGGAAGATGACCACGTTGGCCAAGGGAAAGAAGGCCTGGATGGCGAAGAAGACCATTCCGCCCTGGATGCCGAATCCCACCGACCAGAAGCGCGGCCAATGGAAATACCCGGCCCCCGAGGCATGGAACCCGTACCCGGCCACCAGGGCGGCCAAAAGGATCAGCAACCACTTGTGACGGGCGAGGGGGGGCGGTGCGGTCATGGGTCCTCAGGCGGTCTTGCGGGCGCGCTTTTGCACCAAGTCTTCCACCTGTTGCACCTGATCGTCGGAGAAGTCCAGGTCGATGTGGGTGGAGAATTCGGTCACCGCGATCACCGTGCCGGCGATGCGCCCCAGGCCGGGGATGTCCAGTTCCATCGGCTCGCCGCGGCGGGCGCCTTCCAGGCGGCGGTCGATGATCGCCGCGCCGGCCAACGCCAGGTCGTGCAGCAGGCAGGGCCGGTTCTCCGCCTGGAAGGTGACCGTCGAGGCCAGGTTCACCGTATGGCGGTGGCTCATGCGGTCGTCGGAACTGACCCGGATGATGTCGGTCACCGAATCGCGCATTTGCTCGATGCGGCTGCGCACGGTGGCGGACGACGCCTTGACGTTTTGGGACCGCCGCCCGGTCTCCACGGTGTTGCGGGCCACGTCCGCGATGTTGGACGAAGATCGCTGCGTCCCGTCGGACGCCTGGCGGGCGTTTTCCGCGATCTCGCGGGTTACGTGGGCCTGCTCGTCCACGGCGATGGCAATCGTCGAGGTGGCGGCGTCGATGCGCTCGATGGTGTGGCCGATGCTTTCGATGGCTCCGACGGCGGCCTGCGTCGCTTGTTGGACTGCGGCGATCTGGCTGCCGATTTCCTCAGTGGCCCTGGCCGTCTGGTTGGCCAGGTTCTTTACCTCGGAGGCCACCACGGCGAAGCCCTTGCCGGCCTCGCCGGCGCGGGCCGCCTCGATGGTGGCGTTGAGCGCCAGCAGGTTGGTCTGCTCGGCAATGTCCGAGATCAGTTCGACCACCTCGCCGATCTTCGAGGCCGCCTGGGCGAGGCCGCCCACCATCTCGTTGGCCTTTCTGGCCTCCAGGCTGGCTTCCGAGGCCACTTGGCGGGACTCGGCGACCTGGCTGGTGATCTGGCCCACCTTGGCCGAAAGGGCCTGGGCGGCATCCGCCACCGCATGGACGTTGCCGCTGGCCGCTTCCGAGGCCTGGGCGGCTCCCTGGGAGGCCCGCTCCACGTCGGCCACGGCGCGCCCCATCTCGTCGGACAGCTTCTGGAGGCTCTCGGCTTCCTGGATGACTACCGAGATGACACCCTGGACCTCTTCCTCCATGGCGCTGGTCAGGGCCAGCACCTCGCTTTGCAGTTTGCGCTGGCTGCGCCGGGCCGAAGCTTCCTGTTCCTGGGTCATGCTCTTGACCCTGAGGGCGTTGCCCTTGAAGACCTGGACCGCCTTGGCCATCTCGCCCAGTTCATCCCGCCGCTCCAGGGCGCAGATATCCACGTCGTTGTTGCCGGTGGCCAGCAGGTTCATGCACTCGGTCATGCGGGCCAGCGGCCGCCCGAGCCTCACCACCGAGAACCAAGCCATCAACGCCACCAACCCGCCCAACACCAGGGACACCACCACCGTGGTCCCGCTGCTCAGGGCGGAAACGGCGTTCACCGTCCCGGTCACCGCCGACGAGGAGGAAGCGCGCGACTTTTCGTACTCCTCCATCAACACCGCCAGGGCGGCGAGGGTCGGGCCGTTGTCGACCTTGATTTCCAAGTCGATGATGCCGGCGGGCTTTTCCGAAGCCCAGAGGCGTTCCGCCTTGACGATGGCGTCGGCATAGGATTCCAACATGCCGCCCAGCGTCTTGAGCGCTTCCTCCTCGCGCGGATTGACACCGGCTTGGCGGTAGGCAGCCAACACCACCGCCACCTCGCGGAACTTGGCGTGCACCCGGGGGATCGACCAGCGCTCCGCCCGCAGCACGTAGTCCTTGAATTCGTGGATCATGCCGCCGAAGCCGATGGCCTCGTATAGATTCCTGAGCAGGAAGACCTTGCGGCCCGGGCCCTGGTCGAATTCGTCCCAGGTCTTGCCGATGCCGCCCACCTGCTTGGTCACCATCAGGGAACTGCCGGCGACCGCCGCCGCCACCACCGCCAGCAGGATGGAAAACGCGATGCCCAAGGTCCGGATGCGCATGCCGCCCATGTCCCGTCCCTCCCTTATTTCACGCCAAGCTCGGCCATGATGGCCGCCAGCCTCTCGTCCGCCTGCAGGATCAGGCCGTAGGTCTCGGCCTCGCCTCCTTTGGCGTCCTCGAAACGCGGGTAGTACTGGCCGATCACCCGGACGGGGTCGTTCTTGACCACCTGCAGGATCAGGGCATCAAGCAGGAATCCGGAGTCCAGATAGGCCGCCGCCAGGGTTCCGTCGGGTGCGATGTCCGGACGATGGGTCGGTGCCGGATCGACCTTGTGCTTGGTGCTCAGCTTGTCCAGCTTGCGCCGGAAGGCCGCGATGGCCTCGTTCACGTCGGCCGCCGTCCTTCCGGCTCCCGCCGCCGGTTTGACCGCCTTCAGCTTGTCGAGCCATTCGTCGTCCAGGGCCACCTTCTCGGCCACGGACATCAGGACCAGGTTGATCCGCTGCCAAGTGGTGGTGACGTGGCCCCAGCGCAACTCGACATCATAGGCCAAGGCCGGGTCGGCCGTGCAGAGCAGGGCCAGAACCGCCAACAGCCGACGCAGTGACTGCATCGCCGTCTTCCTCCCGATCCCGAATGGGGCGCCGATGGCCGGCGCCTCCCTGTATATCGGTCCGGATTTCCGCCCCCACGGATTTCCAGCCGAAGCCATGATAGCGACGGATGGAAGAAAACGTCAATAAACTCACAGTGTAGTTTGTTAAATTCCAGAAAGATTTCGCCGCGTGGGCATCCAATCGGCTGGTGCGACAGGGCCGGTCTGCGAATTCCCTCCCGCTTGCCAAGGGGGGAACGAGGGTGTATACCGCGCCCCTCGCCCGAGGGGGCCGCTTGCGGCACGAAGGGCGACCGAGGGGACTGAAAAGGGTTTCGAAAAGCATGGCTATCGAACGCACTCTGTCGATCATCAAGCCGGACGCCACCGCCCGCAACATCACGGGCAAGATCAACGCCTTCTTCGAGGAGGCGGGGCTCCGCATCGTGGCCCAGAAGCGCCTGCGCCTGACCCGCGCCCAGGCCGAGGGCTTCTATGCGGTTCACAAGGAACGCTCGTTCTTCGGCGAACTCTGCGACTACATGTGCTCGGGACCGGTGGTGGTCCAGGCGCTGGAAGGCGAGAACGCCATCCTGCGCAACCGCGAGATCATGGGGGCCACCAACCCGGCCAACGCCGCGGAAGGCACCATCCGCAAGGCCTTCGGCCTAAACGTCCAGGAGAACTCGGTGCACGGCTCCGACTCTCCCGAGAACGCGGCCAAGGAAATCGCCTACTTCTTCAGCGCCACCGAAGTGGTCGGCTGAAGCTTGCGGTTCGAGAACGACGAACGGCCCCATCTCCGCGAGGAGTTGGGGCCGTTTGCGTCCACGGACTGCCGCGGTACGGATTTCCGATTCTTGCTGAACCTGAATCCGGTTATCCTGCCGCCGGATTGACCAACGCCCCCCGCGCCGGCCCGGCGCCTTCGATGACGACCCGTTCGTCGATCACCCGGCAGCGGCCCTCGGCGATCAGACGGACGGCCAAGGGGTAGATGACGTGTTCCTGCTCCAGGATGCGTTCCGCCAGGCGGTCGGCGTCGTCATCCTGGTGGATGGGCACCACCGCTTGGACAAGAATGGGACCCGCGTCCATGGCCGGGCGAACGTAATGCACCGTGCAGCCGGAGAAGCGCACCCCGGCCCGGAGGGCGGCTTCCTGGACGTGCAGGCCCTTGAAGGCCGGCAGCAGGGACGGGTGGATGTTGATCAGGCGATCATGCCAGCCGTTCACGAAGCCGTCGGTCAGCAGCCGCATGAAGCCGGCCATGCAGATCAAACCGGCACCCGACGATTCCAGGCGGGCGTTCATCGCCGCCTCGAAGCTTGTCCGGTCCGGGTAGTCCTTGTGGCTTACCACGGTGGTGGGGATGCCGGCCTTGGCCGCGCGTTCCAGGGCGAAGACGCCGGGGATGTTGGCCAGAACCAGGACGATCTCAGCCGGGTAGGCGGGATCGGCGCAGGCGTCGATCAGGGCCTGCAGGTTGCTGCCGCGCCCGGAAACCAGCACGGCCACCTTGAGTTTGGCTAGAGGTGCCACTGTTCGTCCAGGCCTTCGACCACCACCCGGGCGCCGTCGGTTTCCTCCTGGCGGACGATGCGGCCGACGGCGGCGCAGGTTTCGCCGGATTCGCGGAACAGGGTCTCCAGGGCCCGGGCGCGGGCCGGATCGACCGCCACCACCATGCCGATGCCGCAATTGAAGGTGCGTTCCATCTCGGACGGCGGAATGCCGCCGGCGCGGGCCAGCCAGCGGAAGACCTGCGGCACCTGCCAGCGGCTGGCGTCCAGAGTTACGGCGAGACCCGCCGGGATGACGCGGGGGATGTTTTCCACCAGCCCGCCCCCCGTGATGTGGGCCAGTGCCCTGACGCCGCCTGCCTTCATGGCGGCCAGGCAGGGCTTGACGTAGATGCGGGTGGGGGCCAGCAAGGCTTCGGCCAGGCTGCGCCCGGGCATGAAGGGCGCTTCGCGGCCGTAATCGAGGCCGGTTACCTCGACGACCTTGCGGGCCAGGGAATAGCCGTTGGAATGCAGGCCGCTGGATGCCAGTCCCAGCAGGATGTCGCCTTCCTGGACCCGGGTGCCGGTCAACACCGCCTCGCGTTCCACCGCGCCGACGGCAAAGCCGGCCAGATCGTAGTCGTCGCCTTCGTACATGCCCGGCATCTCGGCGGTCTCGCCGCCGATCAGGGCGCAGCCTGCCTGGCGGCAGCCTTCGGCGATGCCGGCGACTATGTCGCGTCCGGCGGCCACTTCCAGCCGGCCGGTGGCGTAGTAGTCGAGGAAGAACAGCGGCTCCGCGCCCTGAACCACCAAGTCGTTGACGCACATGGCCACCAGATCGATGCCCACCGTGTCGTGCTTCCGGGCGGCGATGGCGACCCGAAGCTTGGTGCCGACACCATCGGTGCCCGCCACCAGAATGGGGTCCTTGAATCCGGCCGCTCTCAGGTCGAACAAAGCGCCGAATCCGCCCAGGCCGCCCATGGTGCCCTTGCGGTCCGTCGACCGGGCCAGCGGCTTGATCGCCTCGACCAGCGAATTGCCGGCGTCGATGTCGACCCCCGCATCCTTGTAGCTGAGCTTGCTAATCTCTTTTCCCTCCCGCCGAACGTGCTACAGTGGGCACGCTTTCGAGGGGGAAACAATACCCGATCCGGATCGCATTGCAATGACCCATCGCCGCTGTTTCGCTGGCCTTTTCCTGGTTGCCGGCCTGTTGTCGTTCGCCGCCGCCGCCCTCGCCAATCCATACGAGGTCAAGGACGTGCGGGTCGACGAAACCGCCGATACCGCCGCCAAAGCGCGCGAAAAGGCCCACGCCGCCGCCGAGACCCTCGCCTTCACGAAACTGATTCACCGTCTGGTGCTGGCCGAGGACCATGCCAAGATCCCGCCGCCTTCGCGGGCCGAACTGGCGGCCTTGGTCAGCGACTTCGGGGTGACCGAGGAAAAGGCCTCGTCGGTGCGCTACATCGGCCGCCTGGTCTTTCGCTTCAAGACGGAAGCGGTACGCAAGCTGCTGCGCGACAAGGGGGTCGGTTTCGCCGAAACCGAAAGCAAGCCTCTGGTCGTCGTGCCCCTGTTCCAGGGCCAGGGGCCCCTGACGCTGTGGGAGGCCCCCAATCCCTGGAAGGCTGCCTGGCAGGCCATGCCCAGCCACGACGGCCTGGTGCCGCTGGTCGTTCCGCTCGGCGATCTGGCCGATGTCGCGACGGTTTCCGTCGAACGGGCCAACAAGGGCGAGGCGCAGGCCCTGATGACCCTGGCCCAGCGCTACGAGGCGGCCGGCGCCCTGGTGCCGCGCGCCGTCTTGCGTACCGACGCCCGCAAGGGCGTGCCGGTGGTCGAAATCGCCGTCTCGCGCTTCGGGCCGGGCGGGCTGGTGTCCAGTTCGTCCATCAGCCTGGCCGCCGAAGGCCGGGAGGATGCCGACACCCTGCTACGGCGCGCGGCGTCCGCCCTGGCTGTCCAGGTCCAGGACGAGTGGAAGCGCATCAACGTGCTGCGCTTCGATGCCATGGGCATTACCCCGGCTATGGTTCCGGTCAATGGCCTCAAGGATTGGCTGGAGGTGCGGCGCCGCCTGGAAGGCGTGGCCGTGGTCCGTCAGATCGACGTGATCCAGATGTCGCGGGACTCGGTACGCATCGCCTTGCACCATCTGGGCGACCCCCAGCAACTGGTGACGGCACTGAAGCAGTCCGACCTGTCCCTGGCCCTGGAAGGGGACCAGTGGATGCTGCGGTCGGCCACGGCAGGCATTCCGGTCCTGGGCGGAGGCGGCGGAACCGCCGCGCCGCGACCGTGATCCAGGCCGTTCCCAATCTGATCACGCTGGGCCGGCTGATCGCCGTGCCCATCCTGGTCTGGCTGATCCTGGACGGGCGGCTCGACGTCGCCTTCTGGGTGTTCGTGGGGGCGGGGGTCAGCGATGCGGTGGACGGCTTCATCGCCAAGCGCTTTCACGCCGAGACGGTGATCGGCGGCTTCCTCGACCCCCTGGCCGACAAGGCCCTGCTGGTCTGCGCCTACCTCACCCTGGGCTACACCGGCCACTTGCCGATCTGGCTGGTCATCCTGGTGGTCTTCCGCGACGTGCTGATCGTCGGCGGCGCCATTCTCTACCAGACCCTGACCAACGACCTGAAGGCCGAGCCCCTCAAGGTCAGCAAGGTCAACACCTTCGCCCAGATCGTTCTCGCCGGCTGGGTGCTGGGGGCGGTGGGTCTCGGCTTCGAGGTGACGGCCGTCTCCCGCATCCTGGTCCTCGCCGTGGCGGCGACCACGGCGGTTTCCGGCGCCGCCTATGTCTGGACCTGGGGCTGCCGGGCCATGATGATGGAGGACCCGCCATGACGACTGCCCGCGACGCGTCCGCCCGGGCGTGGTTCTGGCTGGCGGCTTTCCTGGTGGCCGCCGGCTTGATCTACCTGCTGCGCGAAATGTTGATGCCCTTCCTGGCCGGCATGGCGGTGGCCTACTTCCTCGATCCCCTGGCGGATCGGCTGGAGGCCAAGGGCGCCTCGCGCGGCCTCGCGGTGAGCCTGATCCTGGGAGGCTTTTTCATTTCGGTCGGACTGGCTCTGGCCTTGCTGGCGCCGCCCCTGCAGGCTCAGATCGTGCAACTGGCTGCCCGTCTGCCCGACGTGCTGGCGGCGGTACGGGACTGGGCCGCGCCCCTGCTGCAGACCCTCTGGGATCGCCTGAGTCCGGACGAGGTGGCCAAGCTCAAGGGGGCTGCCGAGTCCCACGCCGGCGAGGCGATAACCTGGCTGGGCGGCATCGCCCGCCGCATCCTTAGCGGGGGCTTGGCGGTGTTCAGCATCCTGTCCCTGCTGATCGTCACCCCGGTGGTGTCGTTCTACCTGCTGCGCGACTACGACCGCATCGTGGCTTGGCTGGACGGCACCCTGCCTCGGGACGCGGCGCCGGCCATCCGCGAGCAGGCCGCCGAGATCGACCGCACGGTCGCCGCCTTCGTGCGCGGCCAGGGGTTGATCTGTCTGATCGACGCCGCCTACTACGGCCTCGCCCTGACCTTGGTGGGGCTGGATTTCGGTCTCCTGATCGGCATCGTCACCGGCGCCTTGTCCTTCGTTCCCTTCGTCGGCGGAGCGATCGGCATCCTTGCCGGGCTTGCCGTGGCCTTGTTCCAGGGCGAGGGCGTGGGCTTGATCGTCAAGGTGCTGGCGGTCTTCGCGGTCTGGCAGGGAATCGAGAGCTACATGCTCCAGCCGAAGCTGGTGGGCGAGAAGGTGGGTCTGCATCCGGTCTGGCTGATCTTCTCGATCATGGCTGGCGGGGTCGTCTTCGGGTTCACCGGCGTGCTACTGGCGGTGCCGGTAGCGGCGGCCATCGGCGTCCTGCTGCGCTATTGGCTGGCCCGCTACAAGGCGAGCCGGCTTTACCTGGGGCGGGGCGCTTGAGCAACCAACTGATTCTGGCCTTCGAGCATCGGCCCGCCTTGGGCGGCGAGGATTTCCTGGTCGCCGACGGCAACCGCGATGCCGTGGCTTGGTTGGACCGCTGGCCCGATTGGCCTGCGCCGGCCCTGGTGGTGCACGGCCCAGCCGGCTGCGGCAAGAGCCATCTGGCTCAGGTCTTCCTGGCGCACTGCGGCGGACGGGAGGCGACGGGGGCCGATCTGGCAGCCCTGGAGCCGCAGGCCCTGATCGGCCCGGGCAAGGCCTGCGTGGTCGAGGATGCGGAAGCCCTGCTGGCGCGCGGCCTGCAACGGCCACTGCTGCATCTCTACAACAGCCTGCGCGATTGCGGCGGCCATCTCCTGTTGACGGCAAGGCGTCCGCCGGTTCTCTGGGACATGCCGCTGGCCGATCTGCGTTCGCGGCTGCTGGCGGCGCCGGCGGTGGCCATCGGTGCGCCCGACGACGCGTTGCTGGCGGCGGTGTTGGTCAAGCTGTTCGCCGACCGGCAACTCAAGGTGGAAGCGGGGGTGGTGCCCTTCCTGGCGGCACGCATCGACCGTTCCTTCGCGGCGGCCCGGCGCTGGGTGGCGGCGTTGGACGAGGCGGCTTTGGCCTCGCGGCGGAACATCACGATCCCTTTCGTCCGCCGGATCCTCGCCGCCCAAGGGGAGACAAGCGACCCGGCGGAGTCCAGGATGGCTGTACCCCCAACCAATCCCGACTAATTCCTGGTCCGGAATAGGGGGTGGAGGGCCGTGGCGCTGTGACGGTAGTCACTCGCCTTCAAAGATGGCTGCCGGGAAAGGTTTCGCGGTGACGGACGAAGGCTTCTTCCTGCATCGCCATGCTGCGGCGGCGCTCCCCTTCGTGCAGGCCCAGACGGCTGAGTTCCATCTCCAGGGCCTTGAGGAGGATTTCGGCGATTTCCTTGCGTTTTTCCCCGCAAGCCAGGGTGTGGGCCTCCATGATGTGATCGCTGAGGCGGCGCAGGTTGGTCATGCCAGGGTCTCCCGGTCTTGCGAAGGCTTGGCCGCATCATACGTCGCGGACGGCCGCGAGGAAACCGATTCCATCCGGGCCGCGCTCGGTCTATATGGTTCGGCCGTCAGGAGGTACTCATGCGGACCGTATGCTGTTTCATCGCCGGCGTCATGGCCGACTTCGCGATTCCCGATGATCGTTTCGCCGAATTCTCGCGCCATGTGCCGTACAAGGTTCAGCGCGCCGAGGCCGAATTGCACAAGGCGCGTGCCGTCCTTCTGGCCTTCACCGAACGCGACAGCCGAACTCCGGCCGGACCGGGGGAAATCCTGGCCGCCTGTTTCGTCTGGAACTACTTCAATACCCATCCGGAAGACGAACAACATATCGAAGGCGACATCATCATTGTCGACCTGGACGGCAGTGGGGAGACCATCGAATACGCCGCCATCGGGGATGTGGATGTGGTTCCGACGGCCCGTTGAGCGTCGCTCCCTTGACGTCGGGCGGGTTGCACCCAATCTGAGTTTGGAACCGGCGCTGAGGAGCTTCCGATGGAACACTACGAGAGTCACGAGGTGGATGCCGACCTTCTGATGGGGTCCCTGGAGCGCGACCACGACCGTATCGAGGACTACATCGCCGTCCTCGACCTGGTTCTCGAGGAAGGGGAGCACGACGCCCGGGGCTTCGACGATGCGCTGGCCGTGCTGGCCGACGAACTTCAGATCCATTTCCGTCGCGAGGAAGCCTGGATGCGCCGCGCCGCCTATCCCGGCATGGGCCCCCATTCGGAACAACACGAAATGTTGCTGGAAGCCCTGGGCGACTTCCGGCGCGGTTACCAATCCAATCCATCGCGGCCCAACGCTCTCGTCGTACGCAGCTTCATCGACGACTGGCTGGTCGATCACATGACCCACGCCGACCGGGTCATCGAGGCATTCGTGCGCTGCCGCACGGGACTGGCCGTCGGATAGGTCACTCTTTGTCGAGCGCCTTGGGACGGACGAAATCCTCCAGGTGCAGTCCGCCCTTGGCCAGATCCTTCCATCGGGATGCCTCGCTGGTCAGGACTGCGAGGGCGGCGGTGGGAAATTTTTCGGACAGGGCCTCCAGAAGATCCTTGTCGCCGCTGGCGGCCAAGGCTACCGCAAGATCGTGCAGGCCGGGATTGTGGGCGATCACCAGCACCGACGGAACCGAATCCGGCAAGGCCGCCAGTTCGGTCAGGATGGCCTGCGGATCGGCTAGATAGAGGTTGCGGCGCACCTCCACCGGGACATCCGCGCCCAGCACCGGGTGGACGAGATCCAAGGTCTGACGGGTGCGTTCCGCCGCCGAGCAAAGTACCGTCGCCGGATGCATCCCCCGATTTTCCATATAGTCGCCCATCGCCTTGGCCGCGCGCCGGCCGCGGCCGCTCACGGGGCGATCGAAGTCGGCCAGGGCCGGGTCTTTCCAACTCGATTTGGCGTGGCGCAGCAGGTAAAGGATCTTCACGGAGTCCTCCGGATTACGGAATTGTCGTCTCCCTGCCCGGAGGTGGCGTTGCAAAGTCCCCCTCGCTTGTGGCAGGTTCCCGGCACGAAAGAGCTTATATCGCATGACCGGCCGACGAAAGCATGACGCTTCCATGACGCGCTGCCGCCAGGCAGGAAGGGCCTCCAAGCCCCGCAAGGCCGATGGTGCCTGCGCGGGACGCGTCGGCGTAGTCGATATCGGGTCCAACACGGTACGTCTGGTGGTCTACGACACGCCGACACGGCTGCCCTTTCCCATCTTCAACGAAAAGGCCCAGTGCGAGCTGGGACGTGGGCTGACGGAGACCCGGCGCCTCAATCCCGAGGGCGTGTTCATGGCCATGAAGAGTCTGGCCCGCTTCATCCGCCTGTCGCAGGCCATGGGAGTGGAGCGGCTTGACCTGGTGGCCACCGCCGCGGTGCGCGAGGCCCTGGACGGGCCCGATCTTGTGGCCGAAATCCGACGCCGCTTCGGCCTGCCCGTCGAGGTGTTGAGCGGCGAGGAGGAAGCCAAGCTGGCTGCCGAAGGCGTGCTGAGCGGCGTGCACGGCGCCGATGGCGTGCTGGGCGACCTGGGAGGGGGGAGCCTGGATCTGGTGGAACTCGACCAGGGCGGCTGTGGTCGCCATGCCACCCTGCCCCTGGGGCACCTGCGGCTTTCCGAGGCAGTGTGCGCCAAGGGGAAGGGCCATGACGTAATCGCCCGTCATTTCGCCTCGGTACCGTGGCTGGTAGAGATGAGAAACCGCAGCTTCTATGCGGTCGGCGGGTCCTGGCGGGCCATGGCTCGCATCTTCATCGACCAGATCGGCTATCCGTTGCACGTGATCGACAACTACGCCATCCCGCGCGACGATGCCGCCCGCCTGGTCCGCCTGATCGGAGGGCTGAGCCGGGAGTCGCTGGAAAAGATTCCCGGCGTGCAGCGGCGCCGCGTCTCCACCCTGGTCTGCGCGGCGGCGGTGATGGGGGCCCTGCTGGAAACGGTACGGCCCAAGGACGTGGTCTTTTCCGCCTTCGGCATGCGCGAGGGTAAGCTCTTGCGCGGCCTGCCGCCGGAACTGCAGCACCAGGACCCCTTGATCGCCGCCTGCGAGACCCTGGCGGAGCGTAGCGGCCGCTTCGCCTCGGGCGGCAAGGAGCTTCTGGACTGGAGCGCCCCGCTGTTTCCCGGCGAGGGCGACCTGGGGCGCCGCCTGCGCTATGCCGCCTGCCTGGTCAGCGATATCGGCTGGAGCGAGCATCCCGACTACCGGGCCGAAATCGCCTTCCATCGCGTGCTGCGTCTGCCCTTCGCCGGCCTGTCCCATGCCGATCGGGTGTTCCTCGCCCTGGCCGTGTTCGTGCGCTACAACGGCAGTCCGGACGCCGCCATCGTGGCGCCGGTGCGCCGCCTGCTGGACGATGACCAGTCGGCCCGCTCCCAGGTGCTGGGTTATGCCTTGCGGCTGGCCAGTACGGTCTCGGGCGGGGCGCCGGGCCTGCTGCCCACCTGTCGCCTGGAATTGAACGGCGGCGGCACGCTACGCCTGGTTCTGCCGAGCGATTCCGATGTGTTCATCGGCGAAGCCGTCGACCGGCGCTTCGCCACCTTGGCCCGTGCCATGAACCTGAAGCCGCAAATCGCCGCCACCTGACCTCGCCGCAAGGTGATCTGGGTTACATTCCGCCGGGAGGCTTCGCGGTAGCCTTGATACGCGACCTGTTCAGAACGAACGGAGTTCCGTCATGGCATCCCTCTTCCCGGCCCAGAAGGGCAAGACGACGGCCGCTTTCATCCGAAGTCTCGACCGGACCCGCGCCTTCAACTTCGGAATGTCCCGGCTGAACCTGATCTTCGGCGCCTGCGACGATCCGGCCTGTCGGGCGATCGAAGAACAGTTGCGGTGGCGCGGCTTCTCGCACATCCGCGACATCTCCGCCGCGAACGCCATCGCCAAGGCGCTGGACGAGGCTCTGCCCGACCTGCTGGTCTGCGACGGGGACTTGCCCGGCGGAGACGTCTGCGAACAGATCCGCCGCCTGCGGAACCGGGAATGCGGTCGAAATCCTTTCGCGCTCGTCGTTACCTTGATGCGCAGCCCGACGGCCGATCGTATCCGCGCCGCCATCGACGCCGGTTCGGACGACATCGTCATCCTGCAGAGTCCGGCGGCTTCGCTGGCCGAGCGGATCGCCGGACTGGTCCACAAGCGTAAGCCCTTCGTGGTGACCGACGACTATATCGGCCCGACGCGCCGCGAAGCTCCGCGCGAGGGGAGCGAGATCGTGCCCCTCGTGCATGTACCCAACACGGCCTTCCTGAAGATCGAGAAATCCTGTCCCGATCCGGAGATCGAACGTCTGGTGGATCGGGCCTGCCGCGTGGTCGACGGGCAGAAACTGGAACGCCATGCGGTCCAGGTGACTTGGCGGGTGGCGCGGATCCGCGAACTGGTCGACGGCGCATGGCCGGGTGCCCGGCTGGAGCCTCATCTCGCCCGGCTCGACTTCCTGGCCGGCGATATCGAACGGCGCCTGGAAGCGTCGGCCCAAGGCCATGTGGCCGAGATGTGCCGGTCGCTGGCCCGGGTCTGCGGGCGCCTGCTGGCCGATCTGGCGACTCCCGATCCCAGGGCCATCGATCTGCTGGCGCCCCTGGCCGAAGGCATCGACCGCGCTTTCCGGGTTCGCCCGGGGCAGCGGAAGGCGGCGCAGCGGATCGCGGCGGAAATCGACCTGCGCTACGGCGCGGGCTCGGCGACGGCTTCCTGAGAAGGGATATCGACCGTGTGAATGCCGTCCAGCGATCCGGCCAGGGCGACCTCGCCCGCCCGCAGCCGCAGGGCGTCCCGGCCGAAGACGTCCAGCCGCCAGCCGTGCAGGGTGGGTACCTGGGCCTCGGGGCCGAAGGCGGCGATCATATCCACGTCCGAGGCCGAGGCGACCAGCTTCTGGGCCACATCGAACTCCTCGCACTTCATCTTGAGCAGTACCTTGAGCAGGTCGGACAGTGGGCCGATGCCCCGGGGCAGGAAGGGCTTGTCCTCCGGACGGGGGCATTCCTCCTCGGGGACTTCCCGGCCGCGCCGCACTGCCTCCAGGATGGCGGCACCCTGGGAGCCTTCGGCCAAGCGGGCGCCGAGGCCGCGCGTGCGGGCCAGGTCGGACACGGTGGAAGGGGTGTGGTGGGCGATCTCCAGCAAGGCCTCGTCGCGCAGGACGCGGTTGCGCGGCAGGTCGCGGCGCTGGGCTTCGCGTTCCCGCCAGGCCGCCACCTCGCGCAAGACCGCCAGCATGCGCGGCGACGCGCTACGGGATTTGAGCCGGCGGAAGGACTCCTGGGGATCGACGGCGTAGGTCTCGGGCGCCGTCAGGGTCGCCATTTCCTCGTCCAGCCAGCCGGCGCGGCCATTGCGGTCCAGGCGGCGTTTCAGCTTGTCGTAGACGGTGCGCAAATGGGTTACGTCGGCCAACGCGTAGCCAATCTGCTTGGCGCTCAAGGGTCGGATGGCCCAATCGGTGAAGCGCGAGGATTTGTCGATATGGGCCTTGGCCAGCTTGGCGACCAGGGTGTCGTAGCCGACTTGTTCTCCGAAACCGCAAACCATGGCCGCCACCTGGGTGTCGAAGACCGGCACCGGCAGGCGTCCCATAAGGTGGTAGAAGATTTCGAGGTCCTGGCGGGCGGCGTGGAAGACCTTGAGGACCGACGGGTCGACGAAGATATCGAACAGCGGCGCCAGATCCATCCCCGGCGCCAGGGCGTCGATGGCGATGGCCTCTTCGGGCCCGGCCACCTGCAGGACGCAGAGCTGGGGCCAGAAGGTCTTCTCGCGCATGAACTCGGTATCGACGGTGATGTAGTCGACGCCCTTCAGGCGGGCGCAGAATTCAGCCAGGGGAGCACTTTGGACGATCAGGGTCATGGCCGGGTTCTACACGGAAAGACGCGGAACGGAAAGTATTAGTCGGCCATCGGAAAAAGAAGTTCGAAGCCGGCCGTCTCGAACAATTCCCGGACTTGGCCCTGGGCTCCCCGCAGGATCACCTTGACTTGGCGGGCGAGGGCCTCGTCGCGCAACAGGAGCAGCAGGCCGAGACCCGCCGAATCCATGAACTCGACGGCGCCGAGATCGACGACCAGCCGATGAGGGCGCCGGGCCAGGGCATCGGCCGCCACGACGGCGAACTCGGACCGGTCGGTCACCACGACTTGCCCTTCGATGGACAGGACCGCCGTGCCGTCGGATTCATGGATACGATACTGCATGGGCCCCTCCGGGAACTCCCCAGTTCCACCGGCAGCTTCGCAGAGTCGGCGGAATGGTCAAGGGGGATCTGCGTCAGGCCGAATCGCGGATGTCGAACAGCAGGTTGAAGCGGGCCAGTTCGAGTTGATCCTTGACGTCGCCCCGCGGTTGGGCGAGGGCCACGGCCGCCCCCTTTTCTTCACCCATCTTGAGCAGGATGAGCAGGAATCCCAATCCGGCCGAATCCATGAAATCGAGCCGGGAAAGGTCGACCACCACCTGCTGCGGTCCACTTGCCAACGCCTTCGCGGCGACCTCCTCGAAAGCGGCGCGATCCTGTGCGGTAATCTCGCCCGTCAGGTGGATCGTCGCCGTGGGTCCGTCGATCTGGATATCGATCTTCACCGTCGCCCCCTTCGCGGTTTCTCCGGTCGGGTCATTATGGGGGAAGGACCGCCTTACCGGAAGGGACTTCCGCGATCCGTCCACGAATCCGCCCCCCACCTTCGCCGTCCCCTTCCGCCTCGCCAATCGGTTTTTGTTCCTCATGTTCCATTTTGATGATTGACATATGTTCCGCGATGTTCGACATTGCGCGCCACCAC